>QNCQ01000027.1 GCA_003645825.1 Fidelibacterota bacterium | reverse complement strand
CCATCAGTGGCTTATGATTTTGATTGCCACATTTTTAATCAGTATGTGATCCTTGTTCCCGAAAAAAGGGATGAGTTGAGGAAATTTTTACTGGAAAGTGGGATAGGATGTGAGATATACTACCCGGTTCCCTTTCATTTGCAGGAGTGTTTCAGATATCTTGGGTATAAGAAGGGAGATTTCCCAATATCTGAATTTGTTGCTGAACATTCGCTTGCCATTCCCGTTTTTCCAGGGTTGACCGAAGAACAGCAGAATTATGTTGTTGACAAGATCCTGGAATTTTTTAACCGAGTTTAGGAGGTGATTGGTTGTGAAGGAAGAGAAAAAATATTTTGTCCATGAGTCCAGTTATGTGGATGAAAATGTTGAAATCGGAGAGGGAACAAAAATCTGGCATTTTTCGCATATCCAAAAGGGAGCAAAGATAGGGAAGTACTGTACTCTTGGGCAGAATGTGAATGTTGGTCCGAATGTTATAATTGGTGACTATGTGAAAATTCAGAATAATGTTTCTGTGTATGAGGGTGTAGTACTGGAAGATTATGTATTTTGTGGTCCTTCTATGGTTTTTACCAATATTAAGGTTCCACGGAGTAAATATCCGCAAAGAGGTTCCAAGTTCTATGTAAAGACTCTTGTGAGAGAGGGGGCAAGCATTGGAGCGAATGCAACTGTTGTCTGCGGTATAACAATTGGTAGACATGCTTTTATAGCTGCAGGAGCAGTTGTTACAAAGGACGTCCCTGATTATGCACTGATGGTTGGCGTTCCTGCCAGACATATAGGATGGATTTGTGAATGTGGCCAGACTCTTATGAAATTTGTAGATGAAAAGCCACTTAGCGGTGAGTGTAAGTGTTCGAAATGCGGTCTTGAGTATTTAATCGAAAACGGGAAGCTGAAAGAAAAAGGGAAGCGTTGAGAATATGGGGGTAAGATGAAAAATTTTGCGTTGATCGGAGCAGCAGGGTATATCGCACCGAGGCATATGGAGGCTATTAAGAAGACAGGCAATAAACTTGTTGCTGCAGTGGATCCTCATGATGCCGTAGGTATTATGGACAGGTATTTCTTCGATGTAGATTTTTTCACTGAGTTTGAGAGGTTTGATAGACATGTTGAAAAACTTAGAAGACAGGGAGAGGAAAAGAGAATCCACTATGTGAGTATATGTTCTCCTAATTATCTGCATGATGCTCACATAAGATTTGCGCTGCGGGTTGGGGCAGATGCTATTTGTGAGAAGCCGCTTGTTTTAAACCCATGGAATCTGGATGCTCTGGCCGAACTTGAGAAAGAGTATGGTAAGAAGGTATATGGCATACTTCAGCTTCGTGAACATCCGACGATAAAAGACTTACGGAAGAGAGTTCACAGAGAAAATAGACAGCAGAAACATGATATAAAACTGACATATATTACACCAAGGGGTAAGTGGTATTTTTATTCTTGGAAGGGGGTTCTCGAGAAGTCTGGCGGAGTCGCTACGAATATCGGAATACATTTTTTTGATATGCTGATATGGATATTTGGAAAAGTTGAAAATTTTCTTGTTCTAATATCTGATAGTAAGCGGTGTGCGGGAATTTTGGAGCTTGAAAGGGCGAGAGTGAATTGGTTTCTCTCGCTCGATAGAGATGATCTGCCGGAAGTTGTGAAGAATGGAGGGATCAGAAGTTATAGGTCGGTTCTGGTGGATGGAAGTGAGCTGGAATTTTCTTCGGGCTTTGAGAATTTGCATACAGTTGTGTATGAGAAAATTTTGAGAGGAGAAGGACCGGGTATAGAGGATGTTAGAGCTTCTATTGAGCTTGCTTATAGGATAAGGAATTCAAGACCTGAAGGTGTGGATAGAAGTTTTGATCACCCACTGCTGGATAAAATATTGAGGTAGGGTGTATGAATTACTTAAAAATTGTTGAACGTCTGAAAGATGTAAAAGCTCTGGTAATAGGAGATGTGATCCTTGATAAGTACATATGGGGAAGTGTTGACAGGATATCTCCGGAAGCTCCTGTACCAGTGGTAAAGGTTGAGAGTGTAGAATATAGGGCAGGTGGGGCATCCAATGTGGCTTCTAATCTTGCGGAGCTTGGATGCTATGTTGAATGTATTGGAGTAGTAGGTTTAGACGAGAATGCCGAAAGGCTTAGAAAGTTATTGCAGTCCAGGGGCATTGTTCCTGTTTTTTGTCCCGATGATGCGAGGTGTACTACTTTGAAGACGAGGGTTGTCGCTCATAAGCAACAGGTGGTCAGAATAGATGAGGAAGAAATTCACCCTGTTAGAGAAAAGATAGAAAGAGAGATTTTGGGCTATGTGAAAGACCAGAGGAAGAAGTTTGATGTTGTGATAGTTTCTGATTATGCAAAAGGGCTGGTAACTGCGGGATTGATAGCCGGAATTTTGGAGATTAAGGGTGATATCCCTGTGGTTGTTGATCCAAAAGGAAACAATTACGATAAATATAAAGGTGTTACTGCCATAAAGCCTAATTTTAATGAGTTGAAGTTTGCTGTGGCGAATCTGGATCTGAAACTGGAAGATATTGATAAATATACACCTTCTTTGATAAAGAGATTTCAGCTTGAAGGTATAGTTATTACTCTTGGAGAGCATGGGGTTTTTATACAGAAAAATGATGGTAGCAGTGTTCGGATCCCTGCCAGGACGAGGGAGGTGTATGATGTAAGTGGGGCAGGGGATACGTTTGTTGCGGTTTTTTCCGCGGTTCTTGCTTTGACTGGCGATTGGTTTAGTGCTGGCGAGATTGCAAATATTGCTTCGGGTATTGTTGTCGGAAAGGTTGGAACCGCAGTGGTAAGTGCTGGTGAGTTGGCAAGGGAGATCAGCAAGGGATAGGTGAAAAGACAAAAGGGTTTTTAGAGGTTTTAAGATAGGGGAAAAGCTTTGTTTGTTTTTAGAATGAGACCGGGGATTATCAAGTTGATGTCGGTGGCAGGGATATTGAAAGTTGCACATGTAGAAGCTGGATTACGAGGTTTCAAAAAATGCTCACCGATTCCGGTAGTACTCAGGAAGAGGTACCGACTCTCAAAAAGCTTCTTCTTGTGATGCGGGAGATAACTAAAGGAACAGAGGATATAGAAACAGATGATACACAAAACTTGTGGGGACAGTTAGGGGGGATAGTTAACTTTGTAGAGGAGTCTCTCTCTGATGAAGCCGCCTATGTAGTATGTAGCGATGTCGAGTGTTAAAAATCCGTTAGAGATGGGAGGGTCTCTTACGAGAGAAAAGAATATTCTGATGCGTTACTTTAGTTGTTTTGTTCTAGTTTATTATTATTAGTAAATTAAGAACACTATTGAAATTGGGAAGATTTATAAAGGTGAGATTGTGAAGTACATTGTTTTGAAATCAAAAATTCATGGTTGCATTGTAACTGAAAACAAGCTGGAATATGAGGGTAGTATTACTCTCGATAGGGATTTAATGGATGCAGCCAGGTTAGTACCATATGAGAAGGTACATGTTTTGAATGTTACCAATGGAGCTCGTTTCGAGACATACGTAATCGAGGGACAGCGGGGGAGCAGGGAGGTTTGTATAAATGGTGCAGCAGCACGGCTTGCCTATCCAGGAGATAAATTGATTGTTTTATCCTATACTATGGTTGATGAGGAAGATTTAGTGGGATACTCACCTGTTATTGTGAGGACAGACGATCAAAATAGGCTGATAAAATAAAGCTTTGGATGAAAAAAGCTGTAAAAATAGCTCTCCCTTTTTTCTTTAGCGCGCTTACCTTTTTGGTAGTCTTTCTGGTTGATACTACTTTTTACAGCGTTCCGAGGTTTATTAGAACTTTTTGGGTGGAGAGGGAATTTTTAATAGTGGTGGGATTTGTTTTATTGTTCTTCTCCGCGAGACAGATAGTTGTGTCCTGGGGGACAAATTATAGAAGGTATTTGTTTTTATTAGCTCTGTCTATGGGTGGAATGATAGTTTCAATTGTTTTATTGCAGGTTGTTTCCAGAGATTATCTTGGTCTCTGGGGTAGGACCCCATTGCTGGCAGAGTATCCTTTTTACTGGAACCTGGTCTCGGGCACTTCAGTATTTTTAGGAGTCCTTTCCGTGGGAATTTTTGTGTTTTCGCTAAGGCACCTGGTTTTGATTTCGAAACGGGTTGATGCTAGGGTTGAATGGATTTTAGTCGGGATAGCTGCAGTGGTCTTTTCTCTCATTTGTATATTTGTTGAAGATAGGTATACTTATGAGCCGATAAAGGTATACAGGTCGGATCTGTTTGCTTTGGTTTTTTACGCCTTTGTTGCTGTAGTGTCCTTTGTAGTTGGTTTTCAGGTAAAAATTTATAATACTTTGCCAAGAAGGTGGAGATATTTTTATTTTTCTATGCTTTTAGTTTTGTTGTCTTCAGAAGCTGTTTTCCCTTTTTCCAGGTTTAATTTTCCATTAATATCGTACAGCGGATTTATTCATGCTGTTTTTTCGCTATTTCCGATTTTTTTTGTTTTTTTAGCTGTAGGTCAGTATGTGGGCTGGTTCTCCAGTCTGGTTACTTCTTCCAGGGGACAGGAGTATCATATACGAGTTCTTAAAGAGTTACGAGATGTGATGATTTCTATGAAAGGTGGGGATGAAGATAGATTTGTGGGGTACATCTGTGAATTATTGAAAAGTAAGCTCAAAGCCGATTTTTTCCTTTACAGAAAGATAGGAGGGGAGAATTTCTTTCTGAGTAGCGGGATTTCCAAAGCCCCGGTACCGTTAAGACATTTTATTTCTTCTATTGAGAAGATAAAAGGATCCGAAGGACAAATCCTTGTGGTAGATAATGTAAATGAAGAGCTTGAAATCAATACATCCAGTGTGTTTATTTCCGCACTTGTGGTTCCGCTACACGCAAGAAATAAGACTTATACAGCCATTTTCTGCAGTAGGAACCCCTGTTTTTTTAGATTTGTGGATATAGCTGAGATAGAGTTTTTCAGGATATGCTTTGAGATAGTGGGAGAGATCTTGTAAGTGAAGTGTGTGCTATGAAATTTGTTTGACTATGTATGTGAGGGGTTCTTTTTCCAGGTCAATCCTGTAAGGTGGATTTATAACATTCCCATTGCTATCTTTGACTACTTCCACGATTGGTCGGACAGGCCTCTGCTTGTTGACACTTACTACTTTCGCAATTTCTCCTGTGTTTAGCTGCACGTAACTGCCTACAGGGAAAATGGAAATTGTGTTTAACATTGCCTTTAAAACTTTAGGATCAAAAGATTTTCCTCTATACTGGATGATAGTTTGAATTGCTTTCTGGGTTATGAAACCATCTCGGTAGGCTCTGCCGTGTACAAGGGCTTCGAAAGTATCGGCGAGTCCTATTATACGTGCGAAAAGTGATATTTCGTCTCCTCTCAAACCTTTAGGATAGCCTGAACCGTCGTATCTCTCGTGTTCCTGGTAAATAGCATTGATCAGGTAAGGCATGGTATCTTTAAGATGCGAAACATATTGTAGACCATATTCCGGGTGTCTTTTTACGGTTTCAAATTCATCTTCTGTTAATTTACCGTGTTTAAAGATTATTCTGTTAGGTATTTTGAGCATACCTATATCGTGTAAGAATCCGGAGAGAGCAAGTTTATGTAGCTCTGTGTCTGAAAGCTTAAGACCTAAGCCCAGTTTAACGCTTATTACCGCTACATTTACCATGTGTGATGCCAACCATGTGGCATATCTTTTCCTCTGGATGGCAAGGATGAAGAGCTCTTCGCCAGTTCGAATAGAATCTATCATAGCGGGAATTACTTTCAGGATTGAGGTAACGTTTATCTGAAAATTATTTCTTGCATCAGAGAAGATTTGCCCTATTTTTCTGTGTAGATCAAGGTAAAAATTCAGTCCGTTGAAGACTATTATCTCCCCTTCTCTCTTTTTTGTTTCTATTTGTATAGGGGGTAGTTTTTCAAAGGTTTGAGGAGCAGAGAATCGTGTTTTTCCCACTTTTTCTTCTTTTTCCGGTGGTGCTTTTGTTTCTTTGGGTGGCATGGGGCTCTGGGTTTCAGGTTTTGCCGGCTGAGGGGATTCTTCTTCTGTAGGTGGAGTTTTCTTTGTTTTGATGTTTTTCAGGAGTGCTTCTCGAAGCGTTTCGAGACTGCTGAAACTGCCTGTTTCTTTTGGCCTGTTTTTTTCTTTACTGGCGTTACTTTTTTCGGTTTCATCCTGAAGTTCCTTGTAGGACTTCAGGACATCTTTCATTTTTGGCATTATTTGCTGATTTCCTTTACTGTTGAGCTATCTATGATATTTACTCTTTTTCCAAACCCAATTACAAGACATAGATCGCAGATGTTATTGATAAGTCTCGGAATACCTTTTGACTGTCTGTGTATTTCTTCAAGAGCATCACTTGTAAATAAAGGTTCTTCCCTCCCTGCTACTTTTAAGCGATAGTTTATATACTTTATTGTGTTATCCAGATCAAAAGGTTTAAGATGGTACCTTATTGCAATTCTCTGATCAAATTGGGGAAGTTTAGATATGATATCTCTTAGTTCGGGTTGACCGACCAGGAATAGGGTTAAGAGATATTTGTCGTTAAGCTGAAAATTAAGCAACAACCTTAGTTCTTCGTATGTGTCCAGATCCTGTATTACCTGTGCCTCGTCAACAATTACTATAGTATGTTTTTGCCTCCTGGCTGTTTCAAAGAGGAAATCGTTAAGTTTGTGCAATAAGTCGAGTTTGGTATTTGAGTTTGTGTCGACATCAAGCTGGTACAGGATTTCCTTTATCAATTCTACGGGAGTCCATCGAGGGTTGGTTAGATATGCGATTTCAAAAGGACCATCAGATAGTTCTCCTATGATAGTGTGCATGAGTAAAGTTTTTCCGCATCCATATTCTCCTGTAAGCATTGCAGCACCTTTTGCGCTCTGAATGGCATACAGAAGTCTCATCAGGGCTTCGTCATGCTCTTGAGAGTGGTATAAGAATTGAGGGTCTGGAGTATTCTCAAAAGGTTTCTTGTTTAGTTGCCAGTATTCTTCATACATAGCTAAATACTATTACTTTTGTAATATAAAAAAAATAATTTTGATTTAAAAATGAGTTTTATTTTTTTCTCCGGTTACTATTATATGTATAAATAAAACAAATATCATTATGCCCGCTGCTATCGCGAGTATTCCTTCTATAAGTCCACTGCGATGGATTAGTATGCTGATGATTCCCATGATAACATTCAGGGCGAACAGTGCTATTACGGCTTTCTTGGGGCTTAATCCTACTTTCATGGTTCTGTGGTGTATATGGTCGGTACCGGTATAGCTTAGCAATTCCTGCAAATTTCTAACTTTTCTCTCACCTATTCGCAGGATAGTTGTCATTACTAAGTCAGCGATGGGAATTCCAAGAATAAGTATTGGAATTATGATGTCCATGCTTTTGTTATCGCCCCATGTTCCATAGATGGCAAGTATTGAAATAATAAATCCGATTAGATTACTTCCGGCGTCACCAAGAAATATTAAAGCTCTTTTTTTATAGCGGAAATTGTAAACAAAAAATCCCAGAACCGTTCCCACGAATATCAGATTTGCTATTAGCATAAAATTGTCGCCCTGCATGTATGCAATTATGAAAAAGAATGTTGATGATACAATTCCTATTCCAGATGCTAAACCATCGATACCATCGAGAAAGTTAAAGGCATTTGTTATCGATAGTATCCAGACTATTGTGAGAATTATTTCGCCAATTTTCCACAGTAAGGTGTCCGGGAGAAAAGTGAAGTAGATTCCGTGATATATAACAATACCTGCCGCAACTATTTGGACAATTAGTTTGAGAGTTGCTGGTAGCCTTTTTATGTCGTCAAGGATGCCCAGTAAGCCTATTATGGCAGAGCCTACGAACAGCCCATAGAACTCTCTTGGGAGATTTTTAATGAGATTGATGCAGCTTATGAAGGAAATTAAGATAGCAATACCTCCAGTTCTGGGGGTAATGCTCTTATGGATGTGTCTGCCTCCGGGTTTATCCACAATGTTCAGTTCTTTCCCGATGGTGTAAAAGATTGGAATTAGGCCTGCAGAGAAGGTGAAGGGAATTATAATGTGGTATAAATATGGAAGCTTTAAGAGGGATAAAAATTTCCATAAGTTGTGGTGGAATATCAACACCACAACAAAAATCAGAGTTGGAATATACTTTTTTAATGTGATTTTTTCATTATACATAGTGCCTTTCCAGAAATTGTAAAATTCTTTTGAGATCTCTTCTTTTGAGTGTAGGGTAGATTGGCAGAGAAAATTGGCTGTTCCAGGCTTTATCAGTTACTGGTAGAGTTGTATCAAAAGAGTACTTATGTAATGGTTTAAATACTGGTTTTCTTATGGTTATTCCCATTTTGAGCGCTTCAGTCATTATTTCTTCTGGTGACAAGTTAGGATGATATGCAATTACCCTGAAAAAATTAGGCTCGAAACTTTTTATCCCGATGTTAGGTATTTGGAGGTATTGTTTGAGAATATTTTCATATTCTGTGTATATTTTCTGCCTCTTCTTGATGAAGGTACTGAGTTTTTCGAGTTGCTTCAATGCGATAGCGGCTTCTATGTCGGTCATTTTGTAGTTGAACCTAGGGGTCAGTTTTTCTTTTTCATCGTACTCTCGCATGTCGATTGTTTTTTTGTATATCCTGTGGTCATTTGTTAGAACTGCTCCTCCTTCTCCAGCGGCAATGAATTTTGTTGCATAGAATGAAACGACAGTTATCTGTCCGTAATATCCTGTTTGTTTCTCTTCTATTTTAGCTCCTAAGCTTTGAGCGATGTCCTCAATTACTGGAATTCCGTAGTCTGTTATCTCTTTTATAAATCCGGGCTGGCCGAACATATGGGGAAAGATAATAGCTTTTGTTTTTTTCGTTATTTTCTTTTTTACATCTTCCGGATCGAGATTGAAGGTTTCTTCTTCAATATCAGCGAGTACAGGGATAGCATCATTGCTTTTGACTGCATGCCATAGTGCCGAACACGTATATGATGGAATTATAACTTCATCACCGTGTTTTATTCCTAGGGCTCTAAGTGTCAGAAATAAGGCTGCGGAACCACTGGAAACACATACGCAATATGTTTTCCCTATGAGATAGGAGAGTTTCTTTTCCAGTTCCTTTACCTTTACACCCTGGGCAATGAATCCCGATTTGATAACCTCTGTTACTGCTTCGATCTCTCCTTTGCCTAATGAGGGTTTATTGTGAGGTATCATATATTTATAAAAAGTCTCAACGACTGAAAAGCCTCTGCGTAGTCTACTCTTGCCTGCACTCCTCTAAAAAGAGCGTTTGATCTTGCAACTTCTATGATTGTGATGCCTGAAATATTTGTTTTTGAAACCTGGGATTTGTGTGCTAGTAGAAGCTTTTCCTTTATTCTCAGGTATTTTTCGCCTAGTTGTACGAAGACATTTGGATTGAAATTCTGGGTAGTTGGCGTTTCGTAGAAAAGCACATTTCTTACGTATCTTGTTGCTGAAATGGTTATTTGGGCAATGTGTCGGTGGTCTTGGTGTGTATCGTCCCAGAAGTTTACAAAAATGAGGTCGGGGGATACTTTCTTTATTACTTTTTCCAGATTCCATATTGCTTCCTTGTTGATACTGATCTGGGTATCTGAGTATCCACCCCAGTATAGTTCTTTTACCCCCAGAATTTTTGCTGAAGACTGCTGTTCTCTGATTCTGGTTTTACCATCTCCCCCAGCTCCGCCGTCAGTGGCAATATACAAATACACATTGTGTCCTTTCTCCGAATATTTTGCGAGGGTACCACCACAACCAACCTCAATATCGTCAGGATGTGCTCCAATAGCAAGGATGTTCATTTTTAATTGATTTTCTATCATTTGATTCCCTTTGTTATTATGTTTATGCTGTTTTCACCTTCATTGAATAGGAGATCAAGAATGGAAAGATTTGGTATGAAATCACCGTAGAGCTGATGATAGACTGGATGGCGAAAATCTTGAAAGATGACTTTTATTCCATTATCCTTAAATAATTCTAAATTCAAGTAATTTTTTCCTCCTTGTCCAGAGAGATATGTTTCTGCGTTAATTGTTTTTAAGATGTTTATCAGCTTTTCGTCGGCTGAGAGAGGAAGCTGGTCAGGGTTATAATTCAGGCTGGAGGAGAGAAGGATTTTCTTTTCTATTTTCAACTTTTTTAAAATCCATTCTATTGTAGCAATGTTAAAATCGATGAGAAGCTCATATTTTCTGGAATAAAGTTCTTTCAGCTCCGCGAATAGAGAATTGAAGAACGGAGCTTTACGATAGTAGGTGATGAGGGTGTTAAGATGTTTTTTCTTCCACTTTTGTTTATTGTCTATCTGAACCTCATTTATTTTCTGACCGAAGTTGTGCACAACAGGTACAGTGAGCCACATCCAACCCCTGTCAGTCTTTATTCTATTCCTATTTTGATATTCGTTTTTTTTGAATTGAACATCATCAAAAAAGACGAAGATGTCCGACTGCATTATTTTTGCAAAGTATCCGAGCCATGGGTATGCTTGAGGCTGATGTATAGCGCAAATCATTTTAAATAGCTAATCTCAATTTTACTTTTTAAATTAAAAAACTTAGAATTGTTTTTTAACAAGAATGTGAGGTGAAAATGGATTTAATGGTGAAAGCCTGTATAGTAATTGGTATTGTTTCATTGATGTTAGGGATAATATCCAGAATGTTGTTGATCCCATTTTTTGTTGAGGCAAGCGCATATCTGCAATTTTCAGAGTTTTGTTTTATCACAGCTATAACTTTTATGCTCTACAAAATGGTTTATAAAAAGTAAACATTTTAAAATAGTTTTTTCACGAAGATTGGGTTAGTTACGAGAACAATCCAGTCATCTTTGCCGATATATATTTTATAGTAGAACATTTTATCCTTAGGGAAATTAGAGTCCTCAAGCCATATGTCTGTAGATCTATAGAAGGGAATCTTTTGTACCAGTTTTTCGCCCAGGAATACATAAATGTTCTGGGAACCTTTAAAATTTTCCAGGCATTCAAGTTTTATGTGAATATTTGTCTGAGGATAGGTCAATTTAAGAGTTTCTCCAATGAATGCAGAGTTTCCAGACATGGGATCATGCACGGAAAAATCGATAAGGCGGATTTTGTCTCCAAAGTAATCCCGTGTTGAGTACATCCGGCCATTTCTCATAGCTTCGATAACACCATCGCGGGATTTTTCCTTCACAAATATAAATGTGTTGGTTTCGTGTATCAAATCTAAGTTATTTGATTCCTCAAAATCTAACTCACCTATGGTCCACACAGGTATTTTTCTGTAATTGAGGCAATATTCTTTAAGGGTAAGATCCCATAAGCCATCTGGCTTACCCAGAACTTTCATTCCTTCCCAGAAGATTGCAAAACCGTTGTGCTGCTTTGTTTCTGCAACCAGGTGTGGATATGCTTTGGTGAAAACCCGGATTGAGTTCTGCATGAAAGGAATGTTAAGAGGCAGGTTTTCTTCGTGGGTTACTTCAGGGTGTGCCCAAAATATGAGGCCGTTGTGATTGTGGACATAATCGATGAGTGCTTGGAATGGTCCAGCCCCGGGATCCCCATGGTACTGATCATAGAGCCTGGGAAGGAAAGGATACTCTGATTTCAGGAGTAGTATTATTAGAACTGTCATGAGTAGTGAGAAAATTGAAAACCTGTATTTTTTTCTAGTTCCTGGAAACCTTCTTTTTCTAATAATTCGTGTAAAGAAGAAGAGTAAAGCCAAAAAATACAGAAAAATCTTGAAGAAATAGGCCATATTCTGTGAAATATACCCGAAGGTATTACCGTTTGGTTTTTTATAGCCAATTCCTCTGGCAAGTGAGGGTAGTTTTTCATAGTCTTTGTAACTATCCATTCCAAAGACCAGCAGATGAGTGTGCCAGTTTCTAAGCTCGAGATTCTCGTATACTGGAGATCCTTCCCAGAAATAAAAAGGGACTGCTTCTATACCTGGTAT
>QNCQ01000026.1 GCA_003645825.1 Fidelibacterota bacterium | reverse complement strand
TTCCAGAAGTTTCATGCCATCAACTCGCGGCATCATCAGGTCTGTAATAACCAGATCATACTCAGATTCCCCAAGCATTTCCAGAGCATCCTTACCATCCTTAGCATCAGAAACATCATACCCCGCTTCCACAAGCGCCTCCTTAAGTATTGTACGCATACTATAGTCATCTTCAACAACTAGCAACTTTTTCCTTCGCTTCATACCAGACCTACTCAGACAATAACCGCATCTAATTTAAAAGTTTTATTTAATTATGGAAATATTTTCCTACCCCTGGTTCAGTCAAGAGGAAGATTCTTCTTTGTTTCTCTCGTAAGCCTTTGCAAATAGCCCTCTCTCGGAGTTCACTCTTTTGTAAACCTCGTAAGGGATGCTTTTTCTTAACTTCTCACGTGGTACAAGTTTCTCCAGTTCCATCCTCAGATGAGCATTTTCTGTCTCCAGCCTATCAATGATCCCCTCTTTTTTCACAATCTCTTCATGTAAAGCACATCCCTTAAGAAAACTTCTTATCACACTTGCAACAACTTCTGATCTCACAGGTTCTACAATCGGGTAATCAACCATCCCCATCTCAACCAGCTTCCCAGCCTCGTCTACCTGAGAAATCGGGCACGCAACCGCTACTTCAAAAACTCCTTCCCGCCGGACAGTCAACGAGTCCCACAATCCTTTATCCACAAAATCTAAGGAAATAAACAATAGGGTAGCCACTTTAGCTTCAAAAGCATTGTTTAGATCATCCTTGCTTTTGCTAATTGGACTATATCCCGCTTCAGCTATAGCATGATTTAAAATCTGTTCCAGGTATTTATCTTTTACACATATAACAAACCTTTTTTCCATCACCTAAGCACCATAGAGTGTAAAACAGAATCTTCCAGACGAGCTATGATCTCACCGGCTTCCAGACCATCGGTGGGATAGGTCGCCATCCCATACACAAACGTTACAGCTCCAGTCTCACCAGAGATATATCCCGTTTCCACAATCCCTTTGATCTCTTCAAGCTTCAACTCCAGCTCAACAGGATTACCCCCGGAAACCATAACCAGAAAGGAATCGAAATTCTGAGCAACAATCTCCACCTCGCCGGTCAGCTTTGTCCTTATCAGCGACTCCAACCTGGAACGTAACTGCCTTATGCGAAGCCCTCTCTCCGGAACATCCTTTGGCACAACTCGCACATATAAAAACGAAACGGTAACACCAATCTCTCTGGCACCATCTACCTTCTCTTGTATTATATTTTCCAGAATTCCCTCACGGTGAACGTCTTTTCGCCCCTTATCCACAACTCTCCCAAATACCGGAGCAATCTGAGTAGAAACAATGTTCCACAACTTCATTTTATCTTCAACGGAAAAAAGTCCTTCAGTATCAATATCAAACACACCAATGAAGCCGTAGAGCATGTCCATATATTTTATCGGAACTATAAACGACATCCCAAACTTTTCATCAATGTCAAGTTTTTCCTCTCCTATAACCGTATTCTTATCTACCTTCTCCAGCACTATAATACTATCACTACCCACTATCTTCCCGTCAATCTTTTCTCCTTCCCTCAGCCGAAAAACCTTACAGAATCTCTCACCCAGTCCAATAGCTCCATCTATGGAAAAATACTCCCCCCGTGGAAGGAAAAGCGCAACCTTTTTCGCTTTAATTCCTTCCGAAAGAGTATCCATAATCATCGATTTAGCCAGCTCCAAATCATCAACCTGATACAAAATAGAACTTATCTCATAAAGTGTGGTTATTACCTCCAGCATTTCTTTGATTTTCCTGTTAAGGGCAATATTTTCCCTCTGCAAGAATAGCTTCTCAGCTGCCCTGTTAAGAATGGCAAGCAATTCCTTTAAATTGAATGGTTTTCTTACATAATCATAAACACCATACTTTATAGCTTCAATAGCACTATCTGTAGTAGCAAACCCTGTGATAATGATCACCAGAGAATCTTTACCCAAATCTTTAACCTTTTTTACTATATCCATCCCTGTAATTTCCGGCATTACAAGATCAGTTAATACTATATCAAAATCCCTTTCTTCAAGAAGTTTCATCGCATACTTTGAGTCATCCGTAGCTTCCACGTCAAATCCACTCTCTGATAAAAAATACCTCAACTGGTCAAGAATCAATTTCTCATCATCTATGGCTAATACTTTAACTTTCCCCTTCTCCATCAGCCTTACCTTCCTCCTTATTCAATTTTTCAAATATGATCTCATCCCCGACCCTATAAACTTTCACTCCTTCATACTTTTTGGTGGTAATATGCTGGTAATTCCCAAAGGTAAGTATGACATTCCGATGCAGAAAACCTTTTACAACAACACATTTAGCAGAAGCTTCCTCTTTATCTATGCCTACATCTTCTTTTTCTTTCTCTACAAGCCTCCTGAGCTCAACCTCAAGCTCCTTCAGTTTGTCAAGAGATTCCTTCAACTCCTTTATCTTCGCCTCCGAGATCGAGGGAGCTCTTTCCTTCAGTAGCTCCAGAAAAGCTATTTTCTTTTTCAGAAGAGATATTTTCCCACGCAGTTCCTCTTCCTGTTTGACATATCTGCTTCTCTTAGCCTCAGCTTCATAGAACTCAGGTGAGCTAATTCCAACTTCTGTTAGAATACCCTGCTCACCCCCGATCTCGTCAGCTACTATTGACTCCTGAGAGAAAACCTTTCCACCCCTGATTATCCCTCCTTTAGTACCGACAATTACATTACCTCCACATACCACGCTTGAGTTAATTATATACCTATCAACGACAACATCTCCCTTTGCCTTAATCCTGGCATCTTGAATATACCCACACCTAACGCCCTTGCCAGCTACTATCCTAGCTTTGCCTCTTCCTACTACTCCCAGCTTTACAATGACATCTCCCTCTCTGGAAGTAATAAAAGCAGCTTCCACATTCCCACCTATATCAACAGTCCCCTCAGCTTCCACCATAAACCCAGGTCGCACATCTTCTTCCACCTTCACCGAACCACTAAACTTTATATTACCACTACTATAATCAACATTTCTAACAACGATAATATCATCAACACAGACTCTACCATCTTTCAAATAGGCATACCCGGAAACATCCGCATAGAGAGTCAGGCCATCCGCAGAGATGGTTGTATTCTTACCACCAGGAAGCTGAACATCCCTTCCAGGAATTATTATATCCTCTCCCGTTACTGCTTTCCCGGGAGTGCCTTTAGTGCCTGGAAGCTTACTCACAAGTTCCTGTCCTTTGGTAACATATTCAAACAGTTTAAGTTTTCGCAGGTCAACAATTTCCCCATCATTCACAACCGGTCTCATAGAGATATCAATGTACCAGATCAGTTTGGCATCTTCACCCGGTACCGGTGCTTTCCCCTCAGCTATCAGAACATCTCCTACAGGGCGTTTCTCGCTCAGGATCTTCTTTATTACATCCTCTTTAATACCGTAAACTACCCCGGCTTTCCACAAAGCATCCATCAATTCTACTTTACTCGGAAACTTTTCATCTGCTCCTACTGTAACATATGCTTTTAACTTATCATCCGTTATTCTGACCTTCATTAATCCACCTACTCCTGAAATTCAAAAAAAATATTTGCAACATTCCCACACTTACAGAAGTATCTGACCCCGATTATCTGCCCATTTTCCATAATTGGTTCCACCCGTTCCTCCTTTTCCTCTCTGGAATCATACGAGATAACTTTCTTTTTCGCTGGATTTACCTTTACCCTCTTCAGTACCCTATCTTTCACAGATTTCTTTTCTTCCTCATCAAGAAGACTATGAAAGTCATGCACCGAATTCTCCATATCTAAATAGCCCCACTTTTAAAAAGGTTATCTATATCCTCCTGAGAAATGGTGGTATGCCTGACTTCATCCTCCGTCTTTTCCCGAAATTCTTTACTCTTAGCCTGTAGCTCTTCTTTCTCCATCTCTTGATGTATCGCCGAAATCACTTTCCTTCCTACCTTGGTTTTTACTTTCACACCTCCTATTTTCTCAAACAGATCCGTAAATTTTTCATGAATGGCTGACAGAATTTTCTTGGCATGTTCTAGCTTCTGGGATGTTATATCCTGAAATTGTAAAGCATAAGTGATATTCATGAGTTCATCTTTAATCTTCTCTACTTTCCCCGCACTATCAGGGTCATCACTCAGGCCAAGACTGTCAACCATGCTCGATATCTTCTCAAGCCGGTCGAGTATCTCCTGAGTAGCCATTTCCGTAGTTTGATTAACGTCTATTATGCGCTCAGTAGCATCTGGAATCTTATTCCGGGTATCACTTATGGAAGTAGTAGCCTCTGTAAGCAAAGGTATTATGTCCCGGACAAACCTAAATAGATCTTTCAAAAAGGGCACAATTTCATCCCCGATTCGGAAAAAATCTCTCATCTCCTCAATCTTGTCAATAATCTCTCCAAAACTATCTTTCTTACCCATGATTTAACCTCATGCACCTAATACTTCTTCTATCTTCTCTTTCAAGACCTCCGGTGTAAAAGGTTTCACTATGTACCCCCTCACACCTAGTTTAACGGCAGTGATAACATCTTCCTTCATACCACGAGTGGTCACCATTATAACAGGAATACTTTTCAACTTTTCATCCTGCATAAGCTCCCTGACAAATTGCTCTCCGGTCATCTCGGGCATATTCCAGTCTGTCAATATAAGTTTGTATTCTTCAGATCTTAAAGTATCAAGTGCTTCTTTTCCATTAGATGCTTCCCCAATATCCGAATACCCAATCTTGTTAAGAGCATTAATTATTATCCGCCTCATTGTAGGAGAGTCATCAACTACCAAAATCTTAGCACTCATCCTATATCTCCTCCTGCATTATCAGTTCTTTAATCCTCACCAAATTGGACCTTACCTCATCCTTTACACTTTCAGAGGTCAAATCTCTTATAAAATCAAACTTAGCTGACAAACATTTCCAACCAGATAGCATTTCAATACTCTCCACTGTCTCCGTACTCGCAAAGTTCATATCAATAAGGTAGGTCAAATAATCCGCAATGTTTATTATCGCTGCAATATCCTTCAGCTTTTCATCGTCAATCCCATCTACATTATGGTGATGGCCAATGACAGTGACAAATTCCACCGGTAATTTCCACTTACTCGCTACAATTTCCCCTGCCTCTTCATGCGTCAAACCGAAATACTTCATCTCACAATCTTCCCCAGAGCCATTCTTAATTTCCTCAAACATCTTGAGGTAATTATCGCTGTCCACCTTGTATAAAATTATCTTCCCTACATCATGCAGCAAACCCAGCGAATACAGCCCATCATAAATCCCTAAACCCACCCTTTCTGCAATAATCTGCGCAATATAACCACACGCAATTGAATGTCTCCAGAGATCTCTCCAGTCTATTTCCCCATCTTTTGGCGACAAAACCCTTATCACGGAAAAAGCAAGAGCAATTCGGCTTATTTCATTCAGCCCTAACATAACAATAGCATTCCTGAGAGATTTTATCTCACGCCTGACCCCATAGTAGGCAGAATTCGCAATATGAAGAATTTTCATAGCAAGCGGAGGATCTTTCTCTATCACTGGAAGCATCTGGTTTACCGACAGCCTATCCTCCCTGACAATCCTGAGTATCTCCGTCGCAATAATCGGAAGGGTCGGCAAATTCTTTAATTCCTGTATCCTGGTAATATATTCATTCACCTTCTCAGTACCCATTCTCTTCCATAAATTTTTATTCAAATAACATGCCACCACCATTTCTTTTCTGTTACCCCTATCAAAAAGCTGATAAAAAGGATAACCTACCCACTCACTTTTTCCACAAGCGCTTCCGGAATTCTATCCAGAGGGACAACATCATCAACTGCCCCATACTCTATCGCAACCTTTGGCATACCAAAAACCACGCAGGTCCTCTCATCCTGTGCTATCGTATAGGCTCCATTTTCTTTCATTTCCTTTAGCCCCTCTGCGCCATCCTTACCCATACCCGTCATAATCACACCAATAGCATTGGCTCCTGCATATTTAGCCACTGATCGGAACAAAACATCTACCGAAGGTCTATGCCTGGAAACAAGGGGACCATCTTTAACCTCAACATAATACATTGCCCCTGATCTCCTAAGCAACATATGCTTGTTCCCGGGAGCTATCAATGCCCTACCAACAGACACCGAATCTCCATCTTCACCCTCTTTCACCTCAATATCACACAACTCATTCAATCTATCCGCAAAACTCTTTGTAAAATTCTCAGGCATATGCTGAACTATTACTACTCCAGGAATATTCTGCGGTAAACGCCTTAAAACATATTCAAGCGCCTGAGCTCCGCCAGTCGACGCTCCCATAGCAATAACCTTATTCGTGGTCTTATGTAAATACAACTTCTTACGCTCAATTACCCCTTCACCGATCGCAGGACGCCTATCCAGCCTTGCTTTACTAGCAGCCTTTATCTTATCAATCAATTCCACAGCCATATCCCCAACAGTATAAGAGGCACCTGGCTTACATAAAACTTCAATAGCTCCTGCTTTCAGAGCCTCAAGAGCCAGCTGGCTTCCCTTAGGTGTCAGCGAAGAAACAACAACTACCGGAAGAGGATAATATTTCATCAACTTCTTTAAAAATGTCAACCCATCCATGCGTGGCATTTCCATGTCGAGAGTAATAACATCAGGCTTAAGAGCAACAATCTTGTCCCTCGCTACATAAGGATCAGGAGCCGAACCAATAACCTCAATCTCCGGATCCTGTGACAGTTCTCTGGTAAAAATCTGCCTCACCACAGCTGAATCATCCACAATCAACACTCTAATCTTCTTCATCTTAGTCCTCATTCTTAATCGAAAACTTTATTAATACCGGATAATCATCAACCATACATACTATTGAATCTTCGCTTCTAAACAACTTCTCCCACTCTTTTAACTTTATTCCTCGCTTAATGTTGGGCACCGTTAAATCAAAAACCGCTCGCTCACCCTTAATAGCTGTCAAAACATGCCCGCATGTAACATTTAATATCTCCTTCAAAGCATCTTCAGAATACTCATTCACTTTTTCATCTTCAGGATCAACCCCTAAAAAGTTCGCTGCAATCTCCGGACACATCGCCTCCGGCACCATTATGGAAATCTCTCCCTTTGCGTCCCCTACAAACCCCATATCAGCCCTGACAAACTTGTCATAATTAACATCTACTTCATCCTTTTCCACCTCCTCACCAAACATAAATGCAGACTTCTCTATAATATCGTAAAACACATCCCGAATTGTATTTTTTAGCTCTTTCCTGTCCATTACTATTTCCCCTCCATTATTTCATCCACAACCTTCTTTATAGTCTCCGGAGTAAAAGGTTTTCTGATATATGCCCTCACACCCTTAGCTTTTAGCT
The DNA here is from genome assembly GCA_003645825.1 of Fidelibacterota bacterium. GTDB lineage: Bacteria > Fidelibacterota > UBA2242 > UBA2242 > B5-G15 > B5-G15. Next base: position 4,946 of record QNCQ01000026.1, on the reverse strand, counting down.
CTTCAATCCTGGTCTCACTACCTTCAGTAGAAACTATAACAACCGGGATAGTTTGCAATATCCCATCTTCCTTCATTCGATCAACCATCTCAAGCCCGGTCATTACCGGCATATTAATATCTGCAAACACCAGATCTATCCACTCCTTATCAAGAATCTCCAGCGCCTCCTTTCCATCACCTGCCTCAAAAATGTTTCCAACATCTACTCCCGCTATATCCAGAGTTTTCTTAATTACTGATCTCACAACCTTTGAATCATCAACAACCAAAATATTTAGCGCCACTCCTCTCCTCCTCAACTAAACATTACTTTTTTCAGTTCTTCAAGCTTTTCAACCATGTAACTTGCAACCCTTTCTACCATCCGAGAGGTCAATCTATATTTTTTCAGAACATCACTATTCGGTTTGTAAAACAAGCCATCCAGACCAATTCCGAACCCACTTATTAGTGAGATAGTATCAGCTATGTGAACCAGCGAAAGAACAACATTATCTCCATTATATTTCTCCGGCTCATGATGGCCCATCACTACCTCAACCAAATGTTCTGGAATCCCCCAGTTCCTTAACAATAAACCCCCCGCTTCCGCGTGATCTATTCCAAGCAACTCTCTCTCAGCAACATTGAACGGTACCTGCTTTTCGTATGCATAGTTTACTATTTCTTCAACATCTACCCCTACAAAATTCCCAAGCACTATCTTCCCCACGTCATGTAATATCCCAGCAGTAAAAGTATAATCAGGTCGCGGAACTTCAAGAACTTCCGCAAGCTTTTCAGCTCCTACAGCAGTGGTAACTGAATGTTCCCAAAGTTTTCCAGGGGGCAAATCATATCCTTTTACTCCCCTTTCCATCATAGGAGATAGGGCAACTGTCATCACCAGCTCAGCTATCCTTTTTGTCCCCAATCTTGCCACAGCAATTCTCACATCATCAACCTGCTTCCTGAAACCAAAATATGCAGAATTAGCGAGCTTCAAAACATTTGCGGCAAGCCCTGGCTCATAATTTATCATTTCAGAAAGCTTCCCGAAATCAACATCCGGATTTTGAACCTGTCGATAAATTTCCATGACTACCGAGGGTAACGAAGGTATCACATCAAGTTTTGATAGTATCTCATCTCTTTTACTCATATCTCATATTCCTTTTCCCCTGATCTTATTGTAACTCTCCATGTGGACATATCCAGAACCATTGTGCGCGGCTTCGAACCTCCAACGTCCTCTCCAGAAATTAGTATATTATTTTTCCACAGGATCTTCCTTACTACCATATAGTTCTTCTCCCCAATCCTGAAAAACCGTTTATCATCCAATAAATTAGCCCCTCCAGCCACTTTGGCAACTAGATTCTTCCGCGTTGCCCCAAGATCAAAAACCTTCCTCAATAATAATTCAACCCCTATGTCCGTATACATATAGGGGTTTTTTCTAGCTTTGTCAGGATCCGACCTTGATAAAGGCAACATACTATGCAACATCGCTCCAACCATTTCAACAGGATCGTACAAGACAACTCCAATACAGGAACCCAGAGCATACGTAATCAAAACATTTCCGTTCCCAACAGCCCATTTCATGTCAGCTATTTCCACCACCTTTACCACAGATTTCCCCTTGACTTATTTCTTTGTTCCCGTCCACCTCTCCAGCTTGTTAAACGACTCCTTTGCAGCCTCCACAAGCAACCTGAGGTCTACTGGTTTTTTAAAATAATCATCAAACCCTACTTCCCGACATTCAACAAGCTCGAAAATACTTCCATACCCGGTCACTGCAAATATAAACGCAATGGGGTTATCTCTTCTAATAAGCTTGCATAGCTCCAGCCCATTCATCCCCGGCAAATTCAAATCAAGAAAGAAGACATTTACATTCTTCGTTTTCAAAATATCGAGCGCTTCTTCTGCTGTCGGTGCAGTAACCACCTTAAACCCTTCTGACTCAAGAGCGGTCTTAAAGACTTCTCTAACCTGCTCTTCGTCATCAACTACCATAACCAATTTCTCTTTCATTGCTCACTCCTACTGGTTGAGCTTTCAATGTCCAAAATGTTTTGTCCTTCAAGATACCTTATTGTCTTGTAGGAAGTTATTCTGGACAACTTATCCACAATATCAGCCATACACTCAATCTGCTTGGAAATTATCCTCAAAACCCTTTCTACCCCATCATATTCCTTCCTTTCAAACATAGGAAATATGAGATGCAGATACCCGGAAACAACCTGTAAAGGCTGGTTCAACTCATGACACACAGCACCAGCAAGCTGCAAAATGCTTTTCAGTTTTTCCTCTACAATTCTTCTCTGCCGTACCCTGTTTTTCTCAATAGAAAGCAAAATGGATTTTATCAGCATACTCAGCTGTAAATTCTCCTTTATCAAATAATCATCAGCTCCGCTCTCTATCAATTTCATAATATATTCTTCACTACTCGGCACACTGGTAACCGCTATTATTGGAACCTCATCCAGTACCTCTTTTACTCGTTTCAAAACCCCTAAAGCTCTACCCCTAAGAGAGCTTATATCCAGAAGGGCCACATCGTAACCTCTGGGGTCTACGTCATCAGGCACAATATCACCTACCAGACGAACATGAAAGCAAATTCTCATATAGTTACTAAGAAAAGCTTTTACATTCCGCCCAAAAATTTCATCTTTTGCAATTAACAACACTCTATACAAAGGGCGTTCCATCATTATTATCCATCACCCTTTCGTATATATCGATGGCCTAACAGGTCTAAAATTTGTTTTGATACCTGTTATACTTTCAGAATGCCCCAGGAAGAGATACCCATCATCCTTCAGCAACCTGTAAAACTCTTCTAGCAGGTTTTCTCTCACATACTTATCGAAATATATCATTACATTTCTACAAAAAATCACATCCAGGGGACCTTTCATTGGGAATGGAGGCCTAGCCAGATTAAGTCTACGGAAAACTATTATCCTCTTCAATCTATCCGACACACTATATGTAACCTCTCCATCAGTCCTGTCCCTTACAAAATACTTACTCAAAAGCCCCCGTGGAATCTCCATCACTTTCTTCTCTTCATATACCCCTTCGCTCGCTCTCTCAAGTACCTGGGTCGAAATATCCGTCGCAAGTATCTTCAGATCCACCTCAGCATAAGCAGGGAGAGCTTCCAAGAGAACCATAGCCATCGAATACGGTTCCTCACCACTTGAACATCCGGCTGACCACATCCTAAATCGCCTCTGCCCCATCTCCACCCACCTAACAAACACCTTTTTCAAAAAATCAAAGTGGTCGCTCTCTCTGAAAAACCTCGTCACATTGGTTGATATAACATCAATCATATGGATAAGCTCATCCCCACTCTTGTCATTCAGCAAGTATTCCAGATATTCTTTGTGGGTCTTTAATCCCAGAGCTCGTAAACGCTTATTCAGCCTTGCGGTAACAAGCGCTTTTTTATTCTCTGTTAAATTTATGCCGCTCTTTTCATACACAATCTCCCTTAACCGATCAAAAGTTTTTCTATCTATCACTACTTTGCTCTCCCGAGAATCATCTATAGACCTTCCAGAATTTCATTCCCTGGTTCCTCACCAGTCGAAGACGAAAGACTCTCAGAACCTTTTATTTCCTCAACTTCGCCCATGCCTCCGTTTCCTCCAGAATCTCCGCCCGCCCATCGAACATTACTATCTCCTACCTTATCTTGTCCTCCAAGTTTAAAAGAACCTATCATCCCCACTAATTCCTGCGCCTGAATATTTAATTCTTCAGCAGCGCTTGCAGACTCCTCAGAATTAGCCGCATTCTGCTGGGTCACTGTGTTTAACTGAGCCACTGCAGTGTTTATTTGTTCTATACCTTCTGCCTGTTCCTTACTCGCTGCTGCTATCTCCTCTATTATCTGCAATACCTTACCCGCACTCTCTGCCACCCTGTCAAATACCTCTATCGTCTTACTTACCGTCTCCACTCCCTTATCCGCATTCTTACCAGACTCATCTATCAACATCGCTGTGTTCTTCGCTGCCTCGGCTGAACGCTGCGCTAAATTCCTCACCTCCTCTGCTACCACCGCAAATCCTCTTCCATGTTCTCCTGCTCTTGCTGCCTCTACCGCTGCATTCAACGCCAATAAATTCGTCTGAAATGCTATCTCATCTATCGTCTTTACTATATTGCTTGTCTCTATCGCACTTTGCTTTATCTCCTTCATCGCCTCTTCCAGATTCCTTATCGCTTCCTTACCCTCCTGAACAGCTTTATCCGTATCTGTCATCATAACTTTCGCCTGATTCGTATTATCTGCATTATGCTTTACCATACTATTCAGTTCCTCTACACTACTACCAATTTCCTCAAGGGAACTCGCCTGTTCATTCGTAGCCTCAGCGAGACTCTGACTGCCCACAGATATCTGACTGGCAGCAGAGCTAACCTGGTCTACAGCTTCCGATACCTTTAATATAACCTCCCCGGTTTTCTCAATCATCGAATTAACATTATTCTTGAGGTCTCCAAATATTCCCTCATAATTACCTTCAACCCTTACGGTGAGATCACCATCAGACGCAACTCTGAGAACTTTCTCGACCTCCAGCAGCGGATCTCTTATAATGCCAACTAACTTATTTAGTCCATCGGCCATCTCTTTGTACACTCCCGACAAACCGGTGTCATCAATGTTGGTATTAACATTGCCTCTGTTCAACTCTCCTACAATATGGTTAACGCCATTAGAGATATTCTCAATAATCTCTTTCATTTTTAATAATGCTATAGACAAACTGTCATCCTTTGACTCCATCGAAATATTCAAATTCCCACTGGCTATGCTATTAGCATATTGCTCCTTTTCCCTTAAAGACCTGAAAATACCTCTGAGCGCATCTGCAACCTTCCCAAACTCATCTCTTGAAGTATAGGAAATCTCATAATCAGTTACTC
>QNCQ01000025.1 GCA_003645825.1 Fidelibacterota bacterium | reverse complement strand
CCTTTACATACCTCAACCCAGCTCTGGTCAACCCTCCTATTGCAACCTCTGAATCCACCGTATTCTTTGGGCACCCAAGAGAAACCACCGAGAAGCTCTTTACCCCATTATCCCTCATACTCAATCCCCAAAAACGGCATCAAGATACTCATCCAAATCAAATTCAGAAAGGTCTCCTATTGATTCTCCAGTACCAAGATAACAAATTGGTATTCCATATTTCTTAAGAATAGAAACAACCACGCCTCCCTTTGCAGTACCGTCTATCTTCGCAAGGACAATGCCTGTAAGCCCTACCTTCCTCATAAATTGCTCAGCCTGAATCACTCCATTCTGTCCGAACGAAGCATCAAGAACAAGCCAGATGTCGTGAGGAGCTAAAGGAACAACTCTTGCACTAACTTTTTTAATCTTCTCCAGTTCATTCATTAGATTCAATTTTGTATGAAGCCGACCAGCTGTATCAATAAAGACTACGTCATACCCTCTGGCTATCGCCCCATTAAGAGCATCATAAACCACCGAGCCAGGATCTTTTGCTTTCGGATTCCCAAAAAAATCAACCCCTGCTCTCTCCGCCCACTTTTGAAGTTGCTCACCTGCAGCCGCACGGAAGGTATCAGCTGCGACAACAAGCACCCTCTTTCCTTCTTGCCTAAACTTATATGCGAGCTTGCCTATTGTAGTTGTTTTACCAGTACCATTCGCTCCAACCATAAGAACCACATGAGGGTTCCCTTTCATCTCAAACTTACATCTCACATTAGGCAGGTAGTCTTTGATAACCGAAATAATTTTCTCCTTTACCCCTTCTTCAGCTGAACCAGTATACCGCTTCACTCTCTCAATTATCTCTTGGGCAATATCAAACCCAATATCACATGTTATCAGCACTTCCTCAAGCTTATCCAGTTCTTCCTCTTTCAATCTGCCTGATCTGAGCAACTTCCCGATTCCACCCGCAATAATTTGCTTTGTCTTTGCCAGACCCTTTACCAAACCAGCCTTCGCCATACTTCCTCTTTCAAATCCTTCTTTCTATCCTCAACTGGTTAACAAATGTATAAAAATACTGGGCCCAGGAAACAATCATAAAGAAAACGGAAACCCACATAAAATAGTATTTCACACTGCCAACATCATACAGAAACGCCAATAGGGTTATTGCAAGAAATACAATGGACACCTTGCCCGATTTATTAGACTGAGGAGTAACCTTTTTGGCATTCATCAAATAAACTCCCAGAATGGCAATGCTAAGATCACGGATCACAAGAATAACAAGATAGAAAAGGGGTAACATATTTTCCATTATCATATACATCATAATACTGAGTATCACAACTTTATCTGCCAAGGGATCAAGAATCTTACCCAGCTCCGTTATCTCATGACTGATCCTCGCGAGCCATCCATCCAGAGCGTCAGAAAGCAACGCAATTAAAATAATTACAAACGCAGTGCCCGGATAACCATTCTTCAGACAGTATAATATAGGGAAAGCAAGAAACGCCCTGAAAATGGAAATTATATTCGAAATTGTAACAAAGTTTCCCGGTTTGATAGCCTGAACTCGCTCTTTAACTTTCTCTTTCATCATCTTTCACATCCGAAACTACATCGCCATAATGTTCCAAGCTCATTCTCCCGACAATCTTTCCCGCCTCCAGAAAGTAAATACTACTTGCCACTCTCTCAAGAAAATGCATATCATGAGATACTATTATCATCCTCTCCTGCCTCAGCTCATTTAAAATTTCTATAAGCTTCTCTTTGCTCCTTCTATCAAGCCCCACAGAAGGTTCATCTATAATCAAAAGATCCGGATTGCAAGCAAAACCAAGGCTCAAAGCAAACTTTCTCAGCTCTCCTGCGCTCAATTCAAAACCATACCTTTTCCTAATCACGTGGTAATTAAGTCCAAATCTATTCAATACCCTTCTAAAAAATTCGAAAGAATTATGAAAATCACCTTTCCTGGAGAGGACAATTTCCACGGTCTTTGCTACATTACCCCCCACAAAAACTCTCTCAGGAAATTGAGGAATATATACAGCATCCTTCAGCTCCTCACCCAAAATTATCTCCCCGGAAGAAGGGCTTTCAATCCCGGCAATCAGCTTAGCAAGAGTGGTCTTCCCCGAACCAGAGTTACCGAATATACCGATTATGCCATTTATCCCGATATCATACTTATCCACTTTCAACACAAAATCGCTACTTGGTTTATATCTGAAAGTAACCCCCCTAAATACTATCGTATCCATCCTTCAAAAACCTCTTCGTATTTTCGAAAAAAGTAACCCTTCCTTCCTCAAGTAAGAGCACATAGTCCGAAAGCTTCAACTCTGAAGGATCCTGTGTAACCCACAAAATACTATACCCCCTTCTACGCAAAGAGCTAACCGTTTCAAAAAACAGTTTCTTTCCCGGCTCGTCCAGATAGGAGGTCGGCTCATCCATCAAAAATATTTTGGGCTCATACACAACCGAACTCGCAATTGAGAGTTTCTGCTGTTCTCCACCGGAAAGTTCATCTGGACTGCTTCCCCGTTTACTATAAAGACCAAATTCCTTAAGTATTTCACTCACTTTGATAGCAATTACATCACTATCGTAACCAAAATTTTCAAGAGCAAATCCGACCTCTCTTTCTACTGTAAAATGCACGAATTGTTCTGATGGATTCTGAAAAACAAAACCAAAACGAAGAAATTCAGATCCAACCCCATCAAAGATTACTTTGCCGGAATCCGGCTCCAGAATACCGGCAATCAATTTTAAAAGAGTAGTTTTCCCACTACCATTAGGACCTGTAATAGCTACTATATGCCTCCCTGGTAAAACAAGGTCCAGATGTTCAAAAACTTTCTTTCCTCCCCTGTATGAAAAACTCAAATCTTCCAGTACTATCTTCAACTCAGCCCCAGTATTTCTTTTACAGTTCTCGCAGACGCTCCAAGATTCCTGACAATTACCCTTCTAGAGGCCTCCGAGGCCTCCCTGTAAAATTTCTCATCTTCTTTCAGATGTACCAATATCTCAAATATCTCCTCCCTATCCCTACAAGGAAACGCTCCCCCTTCCTCAATCAAAAGCTCAGCCTCACGGGAGTTTTTATAATACGGACCTACAATGACTGGATTCCCAGCCACTGCTGGCTCCATCACATTATGCACAGAACCGCGAAAGCTTCCACCTACAAAGGCAATCCTACTTTGATGATAAAGCTCCGCAAGAATTCCAACAACATCCACTACAACAACCCTCCTGGATGAAACTTCGGAAAGCTTCGAATAGAGATCAACCTGATAACCATATTGTTCAAAATAATCCCTCAAAGCTTCAATTGCATACTGCGTTGGTTCATGAGGCGCTATTATAATCTTCAGGTCTTCAAATCTTTCCATCGCCCTCTTTAGAGCAGGCAGTAAGTGTCGCACATCCTGAGGCCATACGCTTCCTGCTATAAAAGCAAAACCCTCATCGAAAACTCTCTTTACTCTAAACTTTATATGTTCTTTTGCTCTCTGCAAAACCTGGTCATACCTGGTATCACCTAACGTCAAAACCTCTACTTTATTTATTCCCAGCCTCTTTTTAAAAGCGTGCTCGTCTGTCTCGGAAACTGTGTAAATATTATCAACAAGCTCATACAACCCTCTAACAATACTTCTAACAATTGGTCGTGACTTAAAATCTGCATTTCTGAGTCGTGCAGAAATAATATAAGTGGAAATTCTGTATCTCCTTGCAAGAAACAGAAGATTTGGCCACAATTCATAGGAAACGAAAACAATTTTACCAGGTTTCAACTTCTGCAGAAAAACCTTCACCCAGAAAAATACATCCAGGGGCAAATAGGTATAAAGATCAACCTCCTCCATTCTTTCAGCATTCTTATATCCACTGGGAGACGTGAAACTTGCCACAATTAGAATATCTGGCCTCAGGGCTTTCAACCCCCTTATTACAGGTTTTGCCTGCTCAAATTCCCCCAACGAAGCGGAGTGCACTATAAATAATTCTCGTCTATTCCTTCTGGAACGAACAAAGTTAAGCAACTCCTTTTTGGATCTCAAACGTCCCTTAATCCCCTCTCTGATTTTCATATTAAATATTCCCATAAGATAAAAACCTATCACCGCCAGAGGCACAATAAACACGTTATAAACCACTATCCAGAAATAAATCACCTTCTTCTCTCCTTTCCGAGTACTTTATCCACAGCTGCGATGACCTCCTCAGGTTCAATAAGATCAAAACAGTACTGCCTCCTTCGATAACACTTCCTATTACCTCTCTGAGAACAGGGACGGCACCACAGCCTTTTTTCAACCACAGCATTGTCAGATCTGTACAAACCGGCTCCCGTTTCTTTCGAGGTGGGACCCAGCACAAGAACAGTAGGCACCCCTAAAGCTTCTGCAGCATAGGTTAGACCGGTATCATTTCCCACTACAACCCTTGCCATACTCAAAATTCCAAGAGATAACTCCAGTGAATCGCTTAAATATAAGAAACTCTCTGCTCCCTCCTGCTGAATGCTATCCTTCAGATAAGTATCCCTTATTCCCCCAAGCCACAACACAGCAAAACCATACTTTTCCAGTACTTTCTTTGCTACAACTTTGTACTTTTCAAGAGGATATCGCTTGTTAGCCCAGTTTGCCACACCGAGTATAACTCCAAAATCCCCTTTTAACCCGATCTTCTGCAACACCTTACTTGCTTTCTCCCTGGCCTCAGAACTCAGTTCTATCTCTGGAACATACTTACAATCTTCAATCCCAAGAGGATATAAAACTTTATAGTATTCCTTTAGAAGAGAAAAATCCTCCGGGAATAGGTTCAAATAACAATAAAAAAGACAGAATCTGTGAAGTCTGGGTTTTAAATATCTCAATTGAATTGCTTTAAACATATATAGCGACAAAAGCCAGGTTCGCAATACGTTATGCATATCTATTAAAACATCATACCCCCTTTGAGATAACTCCCTGCATAAAGCCCTCCAGCCCTTAAGGCCACTTCTAAAATCGAATTCAACAACATTATCTATAAACGAATTCCCTTTCACCAGAGGAACAAATTCCTTTTTCACCAAGTAATCAACTCTCGCGCTGGGAAACTTCTCTTTCAAGCTTCTGAAAATAGGCGTCAGAACAACAATATCTCCCATTGAGCTCAAACGAACCACCAAAATCCTATCTATCTTTTTCTTTCTCACTTTTTTCTTTCCATATTAAAATGGACAAAACCTATCATAGAACCTTTAACCTCTGAATCTGGGAAAATTCTAAGAGCCTCAATAGCCTTCGTGGAAAACTCATTTATCTTTCGCTCAGAATATTCTATTCCTCCGCTTTTTTCAACTACCTTAATAATTTCCACAAAACTTTCCTCATTATCCGCAAGCTCAATTTTTTTCCTTAAAAGAGCCCTTTCCTCGTCTTCAATCCTCCTTAAAGTATAAATCAGAGGAAGGGTCATAATATTTCCCTTTAGGTCACTGAATCGAGGTTTCCCAATTTCATCCTCAGAACCAGTAAAGTCGAGCAAATCATCCTTTATCTGGAAAGCCATACCTAGGTTCTTCCCGTAATCATAGAGGGCTTCCACTTTATCCCTGGAAGCGCACACTCCCATTGCTCCAAGTCTACACGAAGCAGCAAAAAGGGAGGCGGTTTTCGCAAAGATCATTTCGTAGTAACTTTCCTCATCTACCAGCCAACCAGAGCTTCCTTCTATTTGACGGATTTCTCCTTCACTGAGCAATTCAGCAGTCCTGGAAAGCAACGACAGCATGTCAAAATCCCTCATAAAGATCATATTTGAAAGACACCTACTGAACAACCAATCTCCGATCAAAACAGAGGTTTTATTCTGCCAGATAGCATTAATCGAAGGAACCCCACGCCTCCTATCAGCCTCATCAACCACATCGTCATGTATAAGAGTCGCAGTGTGTAACATCTCTACAAGAACTGCCGAAATGTAGGTATTCTCGCACGGTTCACCACACATCTTCGAGCTCAAAAGGACAAGGATCGGACGTATTTTTTTACTGTCTTGAACAAGCAAATACTCCATTATTTTGCCTATAAGAGAAATATCAGAACTCAGACTCTCTTTATACCTTTTATTAAATATTTCCAGTTCCTTTTCAATTGGTTTACAAATAGTATCCAGATCCATGGAATATTCCTCTCTTAACCAGCAGGAGACTCAGCATCTTCCTCGACTGGTTTATAAGCAATTTTTGATATCAAAATGCTGAATTCATACAAAAAGAACAAGGGAATCCCCATCATTATCATACTCACCGGATCAGGAGGTGTAATAAATGCCGCAAGCACTAAAATCACAACCACCGCGTGACGCCAATATTTTTTTAAAGTCATTGGGCTTATCAAACCAACCTTGGTTAAAATAAACGACAGTACTGGCATTTGAAATAAAATACCACTTGCCAGAATTAACTGCATAACAAATTTAGCATAATAATTTATCGAGATATTCTTTTCAACATCCTCAATCCCAAGACTGGTCAAAAATCTCACAGCAAAAGGAATTATCACAAAATAAGCGAAAACAGCACCTATAATAAAAAACCCAGTTACCCCAATAAACAACCAGGGGACCCATTTCTTCTCATGCTCATACAAACCAGGAGAAACAAAAGCCCATATCTGATATATAATCACAGGTATGGAAAAAGCAATACCCAATGCAAATGCAATCCACAGCTTCAAAACCAGAATCCCCTGTACCTTTAGTACTTGGAACTTTACAGCCGGATTAATCTCTTTTATGGGCTTTACTAAAAGTTTAATGAAAACGTCACTGAATAGAAAAGCAATAACAGCAAAAAGCAGGACGCTGAGAAGGCTTTTGATAATACGCCAGCGAAGTTCCTCGAGATGATCAAGAAAACCCATTTCCTTAAGCTCTTTCCCACTCCTCTCTTCACTCATTGAGTCAGATTCAACTTTAAAAGCTTATAATTTATCCAAATTACTGAAAGTTCAAAAAAAGCAAGGCTAATATTTGAAATTTTATCGTACTTTTCAACCTGCGAATACCAGAAATCTATCTCTCTGGGAACAATTTCCCGTTTGTAAATCCGATAACACCTGTCTGCCTCCATCTTTGACCATAGGCTAATAGATGCGGAAACAATACCCACCGCGACCGGTACACAGTTCCTCCACGTAAAATATCTATTTCTCCATTCTTTTCCGGTTACGGGTTTTATCTTCCAGCTACGATATTTCGCTTCGATATCTTTTATCAGAACAGAATCAATCATTCCTGTAGAGGATTTTATCTCCAGAGGAAAACATGGTACCCCCAAGAACAACATTGCCAACAAAGCAAAAATAAAACACCTCATGGCAAATCACCTTAGTTCAAACAGATACACGTATTTATACTCACACCCAACGACGAGGAAGTCACCAAAAAGAAGCGGATTAGATATAACCCTTCCTTTTAGTTTACACTTCCATACAACTTGCTTTTTGATTATATCAAAACAAATAAGCTTCCTCGATAAGCTACCAAATATAGCAACTGTTCCAACCCCAACCATATCTGTACTCACAGGCTCCCCAATGTAAATCCTGTCCAGCACCTTTCCCTTTTTAAAATCTACCATATAAATGGAATCAGCCATCGTGCCCACGATCAACATCCCATTCTTTAGCAACGGTTTGGAAACTATTCTACCATGCAATTTTACCATCCACCTTATTCGATTTTCGGTAACATTATAGAGCAGAAGTTTTCCATCTCTACCCCCGAAAACAATCAGAGTATCATCCACAGGTAAAACCGTCTCGGGCATCGTCGGCAGATCAGTGGCTTTCCTGAGCTTTCCATAAGGAATTTCAACAGAGAACAACCTCCCACTGAAATCAATAATATATACCATCCCATCCACTGAAAAAGGAGCAAAATACACCCTGTTTTTTAACTTTCTGATCCACACCACTCCCAAGTTCTCTTTGCTCATACAATAAACTTTTCCATCCATAGATACAACCAACAACAGTGAATCCACCAGAACCGGCTCAAATACGGAATACACCTTCTTCTCAATTTTATCCCCGGTATTTCTCAAGCTTAATTTTATCAGTCTAAATCGATCACCGGAAGTGGTAAAATAGGCATATTCCCCGTTAATCAGAACTTTTCCGTTTACACTCCCCTTTAGCCTTATAGATTTTACAATCTTACCCATCTCGTTTATAAGGTACAACCTATTTCGTAGATCAGAAACCACAATACTACCATCAAAAACCTCAAAATCCTTTCCCGGAGCAGCAAGAAGAGACCTCACCCACAGAAAATTTATATTTCCATCTCCCACACGCCCAATAGGTTTAACCTCTTCTCCGTACTGAAAATAAACCCTATGTCTCTCTGCACACCGCCAGCCAAGAATGAGGAAAACTATAGCCGCAAAAATTACCCTTCTCATCTTTTAAAAGTCCCACCCAAAGAAAAACTGATAGAAAGTTGATTTCGAAATCTTTCTAAAATCCGTTCTTCTGCCTATATCATAACGCAGAACCAGATACCCACCTATGTTAATCCTGAATCCAATTCCAAAACTCCCACGAAGTCCGGGAAATCCCGACTCCCATGCATCTCCAGCATCCACAAACAATGCCCCCTGTATGCCTCCCAGATTAACTTTTCCCCTAGGGAATCTTAACTGAACACTCGTAATAAAGGGAAATCTGAGCTCCTGGTTAAAAAGAAAACAATGGTTCCCCCAGATACTGAAAAGAGGATAACCACGAAGCGTCCAGCTACCACCGATATAAAAACGTTGAGCCTCCTTTCCCTCACTTACAAACCCTGCAACTCTCACAGCATACGTGAGATAAAGACGAAGTCTAAAATATCTTCTAAAATCTGCAATGACTGTATAGTAGGAAACATTGGAATACCTGACGTCTACCACATATCCCAGAGTAACAATAAATCTCGATCCATCAACGGGACCGGACAAGCCCCAAATAGAATTGTCATAGACATACGAAAAATGATTCTCAACTATCCATGCCTTTCGGACACCACGCCAGTCATACCAATCCTTCTGGGAATAAGCAAGATTAACAACATTTTCAAACCTATTAAAATGAGTAATCGGATATTGCAAAACAAAAAAGGCACCCACCCTTTTTTCATCATAGAAGCCTTCATAATAGTTAAATCGCTCTCCGGAAAATCTATACATACCGTATCCGAAATTTGTCCTCCTACCCAGAGAATACCTGCCTATAAAAAAATTGAATGAATTCATAAACTCACTTTTCGTTCTGGCATTGTTATAAATCAGTATCTCATATCGTCTATCCCCCAGCACATCAGAAATCGCTATCTGGGCACCCCCCATGGAACCAAAAAATGGATCCTGCGTTAATTGCCCCTGGGCAATGTCCAGACTATATTTCCCCCTATAAATCTGCCTTGTCTTTACTCTATCTCCGGAAAGGCGCTCAGGCTTCCAGCAAGTAACTTCGGGAAGAATACTATAGTTTTGACCAACGTAAGCAAGGGAATCTTCATCTAAATAACGCAGCATGATGTTAAACGAATAATCTTCAAACAGGGTATAGACAATTGTGGAATCATTTACCCATACTGGATCGAATGTGTCTCCTGTGTAGCTTGTTATCCTGTACACCCTGGAGACATATAGCTCACCTGGAGTAAACCCTTCATCCAAGGGCAACACGTATAGATCGTACTTGCCCTCCCTGTTAGAACAAAAAAGCAATTCCCTAGCATCAGGAGACAAAGACGGAGAAATATCATTCTCCATACCGCACGTTAAAGGAGCTATCTTTTTATCCACAATATTAAAAGAAAAAAGATTCATAAAACCATCCTTTCCTGAGACTCCCCTATCGGAACAGAAAATCACTCCCCTGGCATCTGGCAGCCATATAGGATCAGAATCATTATAAATGTCATCGGTTAGCCTCACAAGTAAACTATTATCAAAGTCATAAAAATAAATATCAGCATACCCCCCAAAATCCAAAGCGCTGAATAAGAGTCTTTTCCCGTCCGCAGAGAATTTAGGAGAAGATATAGCGGTTAGGTTTGGGAATTCCAGATCAAACAAATTTCTGCCCGCTTTCAAATCAAAAATATGGATGACATCGTGTTCCCCTTTTTTCGTTACGAAAGCAAGCCTGTTACCATGCACATCCATCCTGCTTCGCATAAGATGAAATGCCTCGTATTCGTGGGTTCTTTCTCCTCTGACAATAATCTCAAGATTACTCTTATCTCCTAAGCTCTTTGCATAGATATCCGTGTACCCTGAACGATTGGAAATAAAAAGAACCTTAATCAGCGTATCAGAAGAACTATACACAGCGGGTTTTACATTAAACCCCCTTTCTGTAAGTTTTACATCTCTGGATCTGGCACTTTCCTTGTCCTTAATATCAGTTAGTAACCTCTTCTGAAGTGACAGCACCCATTCATCCTGCAAATCCTCGATCGAGCTTCCCGTAACAAATTCTATAACATGCGTAAAGTCCTCATCAACCCAAACATTCTCAATAATCCTTAGGATAATGTCTTTGCCAAATTTATCAGCTAAAAATCTCAGAAAGCTTTCCCCCTCTTTGTACATCAAATAGGAACCCGTAATCTCTCCAATCTCCGTTATTCTTCGTAGATACCCCTTCAGCACAGCGTCCCTTAAAACCATGTCAGGGTATCTTCTATTCTCAATGGAAAAATATTCTGCAAGCCCTTCATTAAACCAGAGCGGGGGAAATGGATGATCCAACTTCTGGCGATCAATCAAAATGCTGTTAACTTTCGAGGTAAAGAACACATGAACCAACTCATGTCTTATAGCGTGTCTAAACTGTGAATAGGAGCCATCTGCTGGAATGACAACCCTTCCCTTAATAAACTCGAAAAAACCACCTGTCCCTTCCGGAATAAAATACGGAATAACATTTGTTTGTTGAAAATGGAGATGGGAACTATAAAAAATCAGGGGCACTTCTCTATTTATATGATGCTCAAATCGGCTTTGATATTCAAGATAAGCTTCCTCGGCAATCCTTGCACCTATTTCAACAAACTCTTCCATCTCCGGATAGTAGTATATATCGAAGTGCTTCGTCTTTAGAACATGCCAATCAAATTTTGTATACTGAATCTTATTACGCCCAAAAT
The DNA here is from genome assembly GCA_003645825.1 of Fidelibacterota bacterium. Taxonomy (GTDB): domain Bacteria; phylum Fidelibacterota; class UBA2242; order UBA2242; family B5-G15; genus B5-G15. Next base: position 1,501 of record QNCQ01000025.1, on the reverse strand, counting down.
AGTAATACTGTGGATAGAGCGCTACAAAAATGAAAAAAATACACACATAAGCTTTTATTAGCTTCATTTTATTTTTTTATGATACAAACTAGAAGGACAAAATAGGTAACCTATTTTAGGTATATCTTTTAACAAAATCCTCGAAATTCATAATTGTTAGTTTTCGTCCTTCTTTCTTTATATACCCCTTTTCCTCAAAATGCTTGAGCATTCTCGACACCGTTTCACGGGAAGTACCAGCCATATTAGCAATATCCTGTTGAAATGGCAAATTCTCTATTATCACCTGTCCCATCTTGATGACCCCAAGCTCTTCTGCAAGCCGTACTAAGGCCATAGCTACCCTATTTTCTGCATCTGCAAGTGATAGACTCTCAATCTGCTGGTCCGACTTCCTCAACCGCGAAGCGAGCTCTTGTAGCAAAACTATTGCTATCTGAGGATGCTGCTCAAGAAGGTCAAGGAAATCTCCTCGCCGCAGGATAAAAACTTCAGAATCTTCCAGAGCCACAACGTTAGCAGATCTACTTTCCCCGTCCAGAATGGACATCTCACCGAAGAAATCGCCCTCTCCCAGAATGGAAAGTATTACTTCCCTACCGTCCTCACTGACCCTGGTTATCTTAACGCTACCTTTATTCAATAGAAAAAGAGTATCTCCTAAATCTTCCTCCATCAAAATCATATTCCCTTTCTTATAAACCCTTCTCTGCATTCTGGAATAAATTTTTTCAAGAATATCATCTTTTAAATCGGTAAAAATTGGGATTTTTCTTAGTATTTTGAAACTATCCATATCAAACCCAAAAATTACATGTAAATAATAAATTGAAAAAATTTTAATGTAAAGGAAAAAGTTGGTAAAACAACAGAATTAATTTCTTTTTACGTTCTGATTTATCAAAGATTTCTCTATAAGCTTTCATACCTTTCAGGATTAAAATCATAATTTCATTTATCTGTTTTTCATCTCTCCATCCTGAATGTTGCCTTAGAAACTCACATAAATCTCGAAAAAACCTGCCACATTAACCCCTTTCAATCTATGACGATACTCAAAGGGAAAATAGAAGCGAAAGAAATTCTTTGCATGTAGAGCAAATATCTCGCTTATGTACCATCTTCTCCCATCTCCCCGGGAATTAAAATATCTATCACAACACTCTTCCAAGTCATAAGTACTAAAAACTTACCCAAAATGGCTCATTTCCTATGATCCTATCCATTTCCATTGTTGATTGAAGGTGCCTTTCTTGCTTTTCACTAAAATTTCGGCAGAAAATTTTACCAGATCCGTCAGCGTAGAACAAAAGGCACAGCACACAAAAGCCAGTGGTACAGAATATGTGCACAATTATTCGTTCCCAGAAGAGCAAAAAAATCCTTTCCCATTTATGCCAGTTAGACATTTTATAAAAAGAGAGTATGCCTTGAAATTGAATCAATCTCTTAGTAGATCTTCGAGTTTTATCCTGTTATCGGCAGGATTTCTGTATTTGAT
>QNCQ01000024.1 GCA_003645825.1 Fidelibacterota bacterium | reverse complement strand
TGTGGGAATCGAAGATGATGTAACCTTCAGATCATTGCCTATAACTGAGAAACTGGATACTGTTCCTGAGGGTACAGTTCAGTGCGTTTTCTGGGGGTTTGGTTCTGATGGTACTGTAGGGAGTTGTAAGAATGCAATAAAGATTATAGGTAATAATACTGACATGTATGCTCAGGGATATTTTGCATATGATTCCAAAAAATCTGGTGGTCTGACAATTTCGTATTTGAGGTTTGGTAAGGAGCCTATCAGGTCAACCTACTGCATAACCTCTGCTGATTATGTGGCGTGCCACAAGACTAGCTATATAGATAAGTACGACATGCTTGACAGTCTGAAAGAAGGAGGAATTTTTGTACTCAATGCTCCATGGAGTGATGCTGAGCTTGAGGAGCATTTACCGGCTAAGCTGAAGAAGAAAATAGCTGAAAAAAAAGCGAAATTTTATGTAATTGATGCTGTAAAGATAGCAAAGGAAGTTGGGCTCGGCGAACGAATAAATATGATAATGCAGACAGTATTCTTCAAGCTATCGAAAGTTCTGCCAGAAGAAGAAGCAATAAAGTATCTTAAAGATGCTATTCAGAAGACATACGGCCAAAAGGGTGAGCACATAGTCAAGATGAACTGGGATGCTGTTGAAAAGGCAAGAGAGGCTCTGCGGGAAGTGAAGTATCCCGAGAGTTGGGCTGAGGTAAAAGTTGAAGAAAAAGTAGATGAGAGCTTACCTGAGTTTGTTAGGAAAATATTGATCCCGATGAATGCACAGAAAGGTGATACGCTTCCGGTTAGTGTTTTTACTCCTGGCGGGATATTTCCAACCGGCACTACGAAGTATGAAAAGCGAGGTGTTGCTATTGATGTTCCTGAATGGATTAAGGAGAATTGTATACAATGTAATCAGTGTGCATTTGTTTGTCCTCATGCAGCTATAAGACCCGTGCTTGTGACACAGGAGGAGAAAGAGAAAGCCCCGGCGGGATTTGAAACTATAAAAGCGATCGGAAAGGGGCTTGAAGGATATGAATTAAGGATTCAGGTTTCTGTTCTTGACTGTACAGGGTGTGGAAACTGTGTAGATGTTTGTCCATCTAAGGAGAAAGCGCTTGTTTTGAAACCACTTGAGACACAGCTTAATCAGGTGGAAAACTGGAAATACTATGAAACTCTTCCTTCCAGAGGTCATTTGGTGAAAAAAACAACACTCAAAGGGAGTCAATTTCAGCAGCCTCTGTTTGAGTTTTCAGGTGCATGTGCTGGGTGTGGTGAGACTCCTTACATTAAGGTCATAACCCAACTCTTTGGGGATCGGATGATCATTGCAAATGCTACAGGTTGTTCATCGATATATGGTGGTAGCGCTCCGGTTTGTCCTTACACCGTTAACGAAAAAGGTTATGGCCCTGCATGGGCAAATTCTCTTTTTGAGGATAATGCAGAGTTTGGCTTTGGTATTGCTTTAGGGATTCTTCAGAGAAGAGAAAGATTGGTCGAAATAGTTAAGGAAGCAGTAAAGAGAACAACTGGTGAGCTGAAAGAAGCGTTACAGGCATGGATTGAGAATAAAGATGATGGGGAAAAATCAAAGGAGTACGGGGAAAGGATTAAGGAACTACTGGAAAAAGAAAAAACGCAAGATGAGGTATTGAATAAAATCTGGGAGATGAGGGATCTTCTTGTGAAAAAATCAGTTTGGATTATAGGTGGTGATGGATGGGCATATGATATTGGGTATGGAGGTTTGGATCACGTTTTAGCAATGGGACTTGATGTGAATATGCTGGTGCTTGATACGGAAGTCTATTCAAATACTGGTGGGCAATCTTCGAAAGCCACACAGATTGGATCGATGGCAAAGTTTGCTTTTTCCGGGAAGAAGACAACGAAGAAAGACCTCGGGCTTATGGCTATGGCTTATAGGAATGTGTATGTTGCCTCAGTAGCTATGGGGGCGAATATGAATCATTATCTTAAGGCGGTTTTAGAGGCAGAGGCATATCCAGGGCCCTCGCTTATTATTGCTTATTCTCCCTGTATTAACCACGGTATTTACAAAGGTATGCTGTCTCAGAGGGAAGAAAAACTTGCGGTGGAGTGTGGATACTGGCCGCTTTATAGATACAATCCTCTGAAAAGATTGGAAGGAAAGAATCCATTTAGTCTCGATTATAAGGAACCGAATGGGAAACTGAGAGAGTTTCTGGAGGGTGAAGTTAGGTATGCTGCTTTGAAGAGGACGTTTCCAGAAGAGGCGGAGAGACTAAATTCTGCTCTTGAGAAGGAGGTTATAGAAAGGTATAAATTCTACAAGAAGATTGCTGAGGAGGGGCTTTTCTGATTGTGGGAGACTAAGGAATAAGTTAAAGATAGGAGGCGGGTAAGACCCCGCCTCTTTGTATTTTCTATGACAGGGAAAATCTTTGTTGGCACGTCGGGATGGTCGTACAAACATTGGATCGGTAGATTTTATCCAGAAGAATTAAAAACAAGAGCTTGGTTGCAGTTCTATGTTAAACATTTTAGAACCGTGGAGATTAACAGCTCTTTTTATCATCTTGTGGCGCCGAAAACCTATGCAAACTGGTATTCTATAACTCCGGATAGTTTTCAATTCGCAGTGAAAGCGTCCAGATTTATTACACATGTAAAAAGGCTGGTGGGAGTTGATGATGCTCTATCAAAGTATATGGAGGGGGTTAGAAACCTAAAAGAGAAACTTGGAGTTATTCTCTTCCAATTACCTCCTTCCATGAAGTACGATAGAGAAAGAATATTTTCCTTTATTGAGGTTTTGTATAGCAAGGGAATTCTTCCGGGGGTAAGGGTATCGTTTGAGGTCAGAAATCGTTCGTTTCTTGTTGATGAATTTTTTGAGTTGCTGGCAGGGAATAATATAGCCCTATGTTTCAGTGATTGGCCTGGGGTTGAGCTTGATTCTCCTGTGACTGCTGATTTCGTTTATATCAGAAGGCATGGTCCTAGGAACCTGTATGTGTCCAATTATTCCGATGAAGAGCTATCTGCAGATGCCCGGTTCATTAACGAATGTTCAAAAAAAGGTATTGACTGCTTTGTCTATTTCAATAATGATGCTTGTGCGTTTGCTATTGATTGTTGCTTCAGGGTTTTGAAGATGATTCAACGGGGTATGTAGAATGCAGTGTGTAATTCTGCCATCGTGTGGGGCCTACCGCGGGTGAACGACAGGGTGGTCTATAGAGCGAACGTGTAATAGCCCAAGCGATTGTCTGAAAACTCCGAGTGTGATGAAAAGGGCGAAGCGATTGTAGTTGCTGTTTTCCTTTTCCAGTATGTTTATGGAATGAATTGCTTTCAGAGTCTAAGGTAGTGTAAAGTGACTGAGCACTTATTAGCTGCATTGCAATTTTTTATCGAGTAAACAAATACATAACCTAATTTTTATCGTCCATGTTTACGGAATAGCTTAACTTTTTCAAAGAGTGTTGATTCTGAGCGGTGCTGCTTTGCCAGACTGAGCAACTTTAGGTCTACTTAGTAGATTCTACCTTGTATTCCGTTAAGCCCTTGGGATAGTAGACTCCACATAAACGACGTGTAGACCTTGTGCATAGCAAGTATTACTTTCTGGTTACTTTGACCATGGGAGTGCAGAGAGAATAGTAAATATCTCTGTTTTTATCGTACCATCGTGCAGTAATAACGCAATTCTTAGTTGTTATATCAAATTCTTGTTTCATTATCTTTGATTCAACTACGAACCCTTTGATCCTCGCGACGTGTATTGACTCTACTCTTAGAGCTACCGACCTGGCCAGGTCAAAATAAGCGAATGCATCCGCATCTTGCCATGCCCTTATCCAGGATGTGTAATTAGAGACAATCCCTATGCCGTGTGGGGCGGGGGCTTTACACTTACAGATGTCAACCCATTTCGGTCTGGGACCCCAGTTTGTCAGGATTTCCTTTTTTACATCCAGTTCTATGTCTGGAGGTGACGCGATTAGAACGAAATACGCTTCATCAGTGTACAGAGAGTCGACGATCCTGAAATCCTTTTCCTCTTCAAGAATTGAGTCAGGGTTATATACCATCTCATAAAACGGATGAGTTATTCTTAATCTACCATCTGCAATTTCCTCAAGTTTGAATTTCAGTCTTATTCCTTTTTGTCTGTAGAGATTCTTGATGGCCAGATCAAGAGCAACCTGTTTACCAAGGGTCCTGTTTACAAATCTTCCTGCGTATCCTGCTGAGAGGCAGTATCCTTTTGGTGTCCGAGGGAGTTGTTTGAACCATGAGGGAAACAGGTTCTGGCATTTGAGCAGAGTAGGAACCATAAGGAGTAAAGTACATGTCCAGGAAAAAATGGAAAGCCCACCCCGAAGGGCAGGCCTGGAAGATTTATTCATTACCTATGGCTTCTAATTTTTGTATCTCTTTCTCGAGTTCCTCAAATCCCAATCTTGCTTTTGCTTCGTTGTACAATGCCTTATGTTTTCTTGCCTGGTCGAGGGTTTCCTGTATCAAGGAATTAAGATTATATTCTGCCAGAGAATAAACATGGTATAGCCTGCCCTCTGTCTTTACAGTTCTTTTGGTGATCTTGCATCCTCTAAGTACTGTGTTTGCTACCTGTTTGCTCACACTCTCGGTGAACTCGAGAGCTTCTGCATCTTCCGCCAATCCGCTTTCCTGCATGAAGTTCTTTAGCATGTTGGACACTTTCACTTCTATAGCTCTGGCTACTGCATCCCTGGCCCGGGCATCTGCAGCTTCCTTTGCCAGAGCAAGGCTTTGTTTTACTGCATCCCCACTGCCGTATATGGCGTCCTCTGCAACAGGTGGATTCAAGTACCATTCAGGTATTTCCTCAACGTCTGCTACTGGTCTGCCACCTCCACAGTTAAAAAGGAAGGCTACCAATGTTAAGGGTAGTGCAGCTAAGATTAGTTTTTTCAACATGATTTTTCCTCCTCTATCTAAAAACTTTTCCAATGAACTTGGCAAGTTCAAGTCTATCAATGTCTATGTTTTTTATCGCAGTCTTTATGGCGTCATGATAACTTTTTCCAAGCCCTGAGGTTTTCACCTTTGTAGTTGACACAATGCTTCCATTGGCTTTGTTCTGAATTTCAAGATCAATAGTGAGCTCTACATACACCATTTTGGCTAATGGAGTTTTTATTTCTTTATCGGCAGTTACCATAACCCTACCTTCAATGATGTAACTTGAAGTCCTGGAAACTTCAAGCCCAAATTCTGAAAGTCTCTGTTTTAGATACTGTTCAAAGTTGGGGTATTGGGAACCTCCGGCATCCGTAATGTGAATGCTAAAACTTTTTATAGGTGTTTCTACGGTGTAAGAATATTCCACGTATACTCCTTTTAGATAATCGGTTATCAATTCTGACAATTTGTCGACCTCAAATTTGACCCTTACCTTTCCCGTTTTGTTGTCATTACCTGTTGGGACTATTACAAAGTCAAACGAGCAGAAACCATTAGGGTCGGTTGTATTCTTTTCTGCAATTTCCCCGCTCTCGTATTCCAGAGTAAGAGGTACACCTTCTAAGCCTGTTTCTTCATTATTCGTTGTAAAGATCGCTCTTACACTGAGAGGGGGAGAGAGGTTATTTCCCAGAACAGCTTTCCACCCTGTCGGGTTGAGAATCCTGAGACTAACATTGCCTAAGAGTTCTTTGAGTTCCGAACTTATCTGTCCTGGGGAATATTTCCCGGCCTGAGGGAGCACATTGCCTGTGATTGCTGAATAGGTGTTATTCCTGATAATTATGTCGGGAATCATATCAAAAATTGTGTCAAATTCAGCTATCGCAAGTCCGAACTTCCCCTTTCTCATTAGGTTGAAAGCGCTTTTTTTTAAATTATCAATTTCCCCGGATAGTTTTTCGATTTCTCCATACAACTTTTCTGTGTATTTGACTTTATCCAGAACAGCAAGAGCGTAGAATGTGTCTTTACTTTTTTTTACCTCAACAATCTGAATACCAGGAAGCACCTCCTCTGCTTCACTTTTTATTATGGAACTGATACTTGATTGCATTACCGTACCTGCTTCAGTGTCCTTTTCATAGTCCCTGATTTCTGTAATGGAAGATATTTTTACTTCTATCTGGTTTACGATATCCGCCCGTGCATGCCCGATGGCCGTTTCTCTTGTATTTCCGCTTCCCACTCCTATGATGAATCTGGATGATGGATATTTTGCGTGCTGATGGGATTTAAACCAGTCAGGAATTCCTCCATATACCAGTGAGGCAAGAATCAGGCTGACAAGTACAAAAGGTTTGCAATTCTTTTTTAATTTCCTTTTCATTTAATTTTCTCCAACTTTTAAAACCAGAAGTTTTCTGTTCAAAAATACTTTGTCCAGGGTTAAACCTCTGGTAGCGAGTTTTTTCTTTAGATGTATGTAAATGTCAAATGCCCCCGCAAAGGCTTCGCTGTTGATCCAAAGCATTGAGTCATATATGTTATCTGAGATACTGTTTTCCTTTAGATTTCCCATTTTTTTGAGAAGTGAGCGTATAATGTAAAAGATTTCTTCTGAATTCTCTTTTGCAGGCTCATCGTTGCAGGAAATAATAATTCTGTACTGAGTGCCTTTTTTTAAGTCCATCTTCCAGTATTCTATTATTCTGTCGAGTACTTTCCCTATGGCGTTATTTACAGCCTCTTCTATTAGGGCCGCATCACGAGCTGGCCTCTCTTTGCTATAACCGATCTCAGTACCGAGGAGTCTTGCAGTTGTAGTTTCAAAAGCACGACATGTTATAGCGTATTTTTTTACCATTGTTGAACCTATGTATCTAGCGGAAGATGTCATATTAAATGTGATATAAACGTCGCTGCCTATCGAGAGAGCAAAGAGATAGGCCGGATCGGGAGATTCGCCAACCATTGATAAGCGGGTTAAAAGTATGTTATTTATCGAACTTATCTGTTCGGGTACTATAACTTCGAAGCCTCTTGCAGTAAGAGATTGCTCTATTGCCTCGGCTCCTTTTTTAAGAAGGGGATCCTTTTTCAGGAGTTCTATCGCTGTTGTCGTATCTTTTGCTTCGGGAACAACCATTATCTGGGGTAGTCCTGCTTTTTCCATAATGCTCTTTTCCGACTCGATTATCCCATTCGAAGCCAGGAAGTCCTTAAGTAGCTTGACGTTAACCTTTAAAGTTTTTACTATTTTTAGCTTTTTGCCGTTGTCAAACTTGATCCTTTGGTTGTATGTTTCGGATTCCCAGACTATAAACTGTTTTATGTTATCTGAGCTGAAGAAACTATTCTGGATTTTTTTGAAGTTTTCAATTTCTTTTTTTGTTTTAAGAATTGGATCTGTACCTCCGAAAATTAAATACCAGAGAGCAGCTCTTCTAGCATCGATGTTAGCTTTCAAATCTAATTCCTTTGACTTTACCCAGAAACGACGATTGCTTATGCCGTACCCGGTTGCTCTTATCATTACTTCAGAGGGAGAGGTGTATTCAATAATGACAGCTTCTCTTGAAATGGGCAAGTTACTTTGCTTTTCCCCTGCGTGTATTAAGATCAGGGATATCAGTAAAAATAAAATTTGTATCCCTATTTTCGGTTTCATATTTCCTCCTTCAGTTTTCGTTTAAACTTGACTGCAAAATGGCAAACGGGTTAAACGGGAGTTCCGAAACAGAAAAGTGGAGATAGATTCCGAAGGATAGGCCGTTACTATAAATTCTTGGGTACTGATAAGAAAGGTAATTCTTCAGATCCTCTTCTTTTCTGCCACATTTTATTGTCCACCAGTCCATAGGGGGAAAGAGGTCGTAGCCTACAAAAAATCCGATGTTTGTGTCTATACCAAGGGCATATTCAAGCCCAAGGTTAAGCCTGGTTCCGAAGCTATTATTGTATATATAAACGGTAGTGTCTTTGTACTCGTCGGTTATAAAAAGCCTCTGGAAAGCAGCCAGACCTTCAAGATGTATAGCGAATGGGCCAAAGTAGTATCTTTTTAAAAAACCTATATGCCCATTTACCATAGTTGCGAATATAGATTCCTTGGGCCAGTTGAAGATTATAGAGGGTATATCACTGTATAGTTTGGTTTTCACTGGTACTATGCCTACTCCTGCTCCTCCGACCAAAAATGTCTGAAATGAATGGATGTAGGGGCTTATACTTAGGTTGAGATTAAGATCAATTGCTGTTGCCTGTCCGAGACTGTTCCCAAATAAAAGGAGAAATTTATCTGTTAAGACAGCACCTTTCTTGACAATGATAGGTGCTATACGTGGTTTGAAAGCTATATCGATGCCCAGATATGGATGTTCCACAGCGATCATACCCCTTGCCCAATCTCCTTTGTAAATGGCGAGACCTGTGGAGAGATTTTCCTTTTTTGATGAGACTTTATTAATTCTAACGAAGCCTGAATATCTGAACTCTAAGTTGCCATCTTTATCTTCTATCCATTCCCCGATTTTAAATGGGTGATCTTCTTTAAGCCCATCTTCTTTGTATAAGGTCAGGTATATAGTTCTTTTATTGATTGAGATGATAGGAGCTTCCAATTTGAAGAATTTGAGTTCGCGTGTTTTTACCTGAAGGTTCAAAGCTAATGAGTTTACAGCGGTCATAAATGCAAATTCATCGGCATTGTATTTTCTATTGAGAATGGTGTATTTTTCTTTCTTTTCTGCGGATCCGATACCCCAGGACTCTATCTTGCAGGCATATTCAATTTTTTTGTCTGGGTAGAATTTTATGTGGTACCATACAATCCCTCCGCTGATTTTATATTGGATTTTATCTTTTTTCTTTGTTTTTACGAATTCGGAAATGAATGGTACAGCAATATAGGATGAATTCATTACTTTTATCAGTTCATCGGATGTTATACCGAGTTCTTTAGCTTTTAAGACGATGAAAAAATTTTTATCAGTCTCGGAGACAAATTCCTTTGCTCTTATCTCTTTGCTGGCATCAAGAATTTTGTATATTTCAGGTAAAAGAAATTTTTCGATATACTTCCGCATCATATCTATTCTCATTGTCCTAAAATTTTCCATTTCCTCTACGAACTTTCGTACCGAGGTGTCCGGGAGGTCATTGATGAAGAATCTTTTCATTTGTATAGCTTTTTTCAATTCATGAAGAATTATCTTTTCCCTTTTCCAGCTCAGCTGGATATTTTCGTCACTCTTAAGCAACACTGGGACAAATGAAATACTTTTCTTCTCATAGCTGTAGCATTCTGTGGGTGAGTATAGAATATTGGTAGCGATAAGAACTGCAATTAGCAGTGCTATATGATATTTCCCTATTCTATCTACACTCACAGTTCGCTTGCATTTTCCTCTTAATTTCAAACAAAATTTTTAGATTTCAAACAGGAATTTAGCGTTGTCAATAATTTCAGATGATTGTGGCGGTAATTTAAAAGGTGATTGATATGAAAAGGAACTATGCTCTCCTTGACTTAAGGTGAGAATGGAGAAAGAGGGTGAGTATGGTCAATAAGCAGGGTCAAAGATGATTCAAAGGAGCGATGGTAGTATTTCCTATATGAGTCGAAAATTAGTTCTATGAGAAAAATAAAAATTTAAATATCTTTTGATGTACTGATGATTGAGATGAGATGTAAAAATGGGTTTTAAGTGTGGTATAGTTGGTTTACCTAATGTTGGGAAGTCCACGCTTTTCAATGCTTTGACAAATTCAAAAGTACCTATGGAAAAATATCCTTTTTGTACTATTGATCCTCATATAGGTATAGTTGCGGTACCGGATAAAAGACTTGATCTTCTGGCAAGTATTTATAAACCTGAGAAAGTTATACCGACAACTCTTCAATTTGTTGACATTGCTGGTCTGGTAAAAAATGCTTCGAAAGGAGAAGGATTAGGAAATCAGTTTTTGAGCCATATTCAGGGTGTGGATGCAATAATACACGTTGTAAGGTGTTTTCAGGATCCGAGTGTTTCTCATGTTGACTCTGTTCTTGAACCTTGGAAAGACTATGAAACTGTTAAGACTGAGATATTGTTAAAAGACCTCGAAGTTGTTGAAAATAGGATAAAGAAGATATCACATAGGGCAAAATCCGGAGATGCGAAGGCAAAGAAACATCTTGAAATTCTTGAATCAATAGGCTCTCTACTTTCCCAAGGGGAACCGGCAAAGGCGTATCACGCTCATCCTGAAGAAGAAGGTTTTATTAAAGAGCTTGGTTTAATATCAACAAAGCCTGAGATAATTGTGGGAAATGTCAGTGAAGATGAGGTGATAACTAGGGAGGAGTCAGAGGTAACGCGCAAATTTAAAGAATTTGCTTTTTCAACCGGGAATTTGTTTTTGACACTATCGGCTAAACTCGAGTATGAACTTTCCCAACTCTCAGATGAAGAGAAAAAATTCTTTATGAAGGAGTGGAAAATTAGCGAGCCTGGAATAAACAGCCTTATCGAAGCTGGTTACACGGTACTGGGGCTTATCACTTTTTATACGGTTGAATCAAATATGTGTCAGGCCTGGACCATTAAACGAGGTACAACTGCCGTTAAGGCGGCATCTCTGATTCATTCCAGTTTTGAGGATAGGTTTATAAAGGCGGAGGTTCGCCCCTGGGATATTGTTGAAAAGGTTAAATCGGAAGCTATGCTAAGGGAGCATGGTCATATTAGGATAGAAGGGAAGTCTTATGTAGTCCAGGATGGTGATGTTATTACCTTCAAACTTAAGTAACATATGGCAACACTTTACTCTTTTTTCGTTCGTTCTCTTTATAAATATGCCCTGATAAAACCCGGGGAAAGGATTCTTCTTTCTGTTTCAGGGGGGATAGACAGTTTGGTAATGGCACATCTTTTTGCTCGTTTAAGAGATTCGTCCGAGGATAGTATTTATCTTGAAGCTATACATGTCGTAATACCGGAGGTTAGTTTGCCCGATGAGAGTATGAACAGAATGCGTGAGTACCTTAAAGAATGGAAGATTCCTTTAACCGTTATCGAGGGGAAGGTAAGAAAAGAATCTAGGTTTGGATGTTACGTTTGTTCCAAAGAACGTAGGAAGAAAATGCTTTTACACTATTATGAGAAGAGGTTTTCAGCTCTGGCGATCGGGCATAATGAAGAGGATTACATTGAAACCGGCTTATTAAATCTGATTTTCCATGGGAATTTGCTTTCTCTTGACATTCAGGAGTACATGTTTGATAGAAGCGTTAGAATAATCCGACCGATGATAATTGTTAAGAAAAAGTGGATCTTGAATTATGCAAAAGAAAATAATATTGTGGTTGATGAGCATAACTGTCCATGTGAGAGAAGTAGTAAAAGAGCTATGGTAAGAGAGCTAATTAAAGATCTTTCTTTACAAAATAGAGGATTCAGAGCTAATCTTAAAAAAGCCATAGATAAATGGAATGCCCATTTCCAGGAGGGGTTTGTGAAGGAGAAGGTGTTATGAGGAGAGTAGCTTTTCTTTTATGTGTATTTTTCATGGTAGCAAGTGCTGAAGAGATTTTATTTGTGGAGTGGGGAAATCTAGCAAAAAATGTTAAGTGGAGGAAGGCTCCTGAGGGGAGGTATGGTCCCCAGAGCTTTTATGTTAGAGGGGATTCCGTGTGGATTCTGGATTCTCAAAGTAATCTGTTGAAGTTATATGTCAGGGGTAGTTTTGTCAGGTTTAGCAGGGTTCCTGAATTTGCTGATGAGTTCCTTCTTCTGTCTCCGCGGAGCTTTGTGGTTCTCTCCGATAACAAGTTGTACTGGTACGAGAATGAGCGTTTGGTGGATGTGATAAGTCCTCCCGGAATGCTGCCTTTGATAAAAGGTTTGAATAAAGGAAAAGGGGTGGTTAATGTGACGTTTAGTGATGGAAGGAGTGCTACAGTTTATGGTAACAGGAGGACTTTTTCGGCCTATAGTGAGGAAACATTTTATAACGGTTTCTCATACAGGCTTCTTAAAGAGGGTGAACACGCTTTTTCTCTTGACCTCCGTACAGGCGGGAGGGAGGGGAAACTGAATTTTTCCGTGGATACATTAAAGCTGGGAAGTGTGACTGTGGCTGGTCTTGATTCGGCTTTTGTTGTAGTGGATGCGGATTTTATTGCCAAGGAGGTCCCCCTTGAGGTTTCCCGGAGGGTGCTTGTATTTTCTGCCAGAGGAAGGCAGCTCCTTTCGTGGTTTGAGATTCCCGTGCATTATTATACGTATATTTATAAAGACCTTTATTATGAAAGAGGGTTTATTTATCATATGGTATCTTCTTCAGATGGTGTGCATGTCTTTAAGTGGGATGTAAAAGCTTTAGTTAAGGGTGGAAGAGTATTGTATCCAGGAGAAATAAGAAAACCTCTACATTATAATTTTATTGAGAGGGAGGAATATGAGGTTGGGGACATTTTTGGGGCTTATCGAATGTTGCCTTATGTGACCAGAAAGACTGCTCTTGATATAAGTCGGACCTATGTGGAGCACAGGTGGACATGTACGTCTGATAATATAACCAATGGTCCTATTCAGGATCCTGATGGTCACTGGGTTGAGACTCCTGAATGGGTCGTTCCGGGGAGTCTTGTCAAGATACCCTATCAGTGGGGAGGCTTTTATACTCCGGAGCAGTTCGACTCGGGAGTAAAAAATAAGATGTATGCGGGTGATAAAGATACAAGAGATGTTAGCAGATATGCCAGAGGAGTTGATTGTTCGGGGTTCGTTTCGCGATGCTGGACTTTACCTTCTCACTACAGTACAAGAATGATGCCCGATATAACAAAAGAATATTCTTCCTGGTCCGAGCTTAAGCCTGCTGATGCGATACACAAAGTAGGACATGTCAGGCTTTGTGTGAACAATAACCCGGATGGGACAATACTGGCGATAGAGGCGTCCGGGAGAGATTGGAGAGTGAATTACCACTCGTATCGCTATTCAGATCTTG
>QNCQ01000023.1 GCA_003645825.1 Fidelibacterota bacterium | reverse complement strand
GTTGTATCGGGTGCGGAGTCTGTAATAAGCAGATAAAGATGGTTTATGACAATGAAAAAAAAGTCACCATCACAAAAGGAGAACCCCCTAAGCTGGAAACAAAAGAAAAAGATGAGGAACACGTTTACCGCATCAGGTTTTCACGAGATAAGAGATATTCTTTCTACTCTCACTTTGATATTACAAAACTTCTTTACTTTGCACTTCGCAGGTCAGGACTAAAACTGTCTTACTCGAAAGGTTTCTCACAAAAGCCCAAAATTTCGCTTGGATTCCCCCTGCCTTTTGGTTGTACATCGGAAGCAGAGTATGCCGACATATATTTGCTGGAAGAGTGTAAAGATATTGAGAAAATTCTTAATAAGTACCTCCCTGATGGCCTGAAAGTGATTGAGTCGGTAGAGATAGAAAAAGAAAGCCCTTCGGTATATTCCTCCGTAAAAGGTTTTATCTATGTGATTAATTTTGAGGGTAAGGTTCCAGAAAAAGTCAGGAGAAAACTAACCGATATCTTATCCAGACACAACTTCTCCATCGAAAGAACTTATACCAAAAAGAAAGGAACCAAAATAATCAATGCACGTAAATTTCTGGGAGATGTGAAAATTGAAGATAACTTCATTCACATAGAACTTAGAGTTGATGGCGGAAGAACTCTGAGAATGGATGAGCTTTTGGATATGTTGAATATTAAAATTGAAGATGTAAACATTCATAGAAAAGAAGTGTTGTTCCTAAGTAATAGGTGACAGATGGATAAAGTAATTTTGATGAATAAAACCGTCCAGGAAACAAGAATTGCTATTTTAGAAGATGGCAAGCTGGTAGAAATGTTCATTGAGAAATCAGGCAAAGCCCGGATGGTTGGTAATATCTATAAGGGAAAGGTGGAAAATGTTATCGAAGGTATCAGAGCTGCGTTTGTGGACATAGGTTATGGTGCCAATGCATTCTTACCTTTTTCTGAAATGAATAATCCTGCTTCCGTAGTTTCGATGGTGGAAAGCGTTAATGGAGCAGACGAGGAAGAGGTTGAACTAATACCAAGTCAGCTCAAAGAACCCGAAACCGGGGAAATTAACTTGAAACCAGGGCAAGATATCTTGGTCCAGGTCATAAAAGAACCCTTCGCAGACAAAGGCCCAAGAGTTACCACGGATATTTCCCTGCCGGGAAGATTTCTCGTACTTGTACCCAACATCAGTTACGTAGGAATCTCTAAAAAGATCCAGAATAGGAAGGAAAGAACCAGATTAAGGGAAATAGCAAAGCAGATAAAACCTGAGAATTTTGGCTTAATTATACGAACTGTGGCAGAAGGCAAAGACATCGACACTTTAAAAAAGGACCTTGACAGTCTCCTTAAAAAATGGAAAAAGATAGAAAAAAAAGCTATGACAGAACCTGCCCCTGTGTGCGTTTACGAGGATATCGAAATTGTAAGCTCTGTCGTGAGGGACTTATTAACCCCGGACGTATCAAAGGTTATAGTGGATTCAAAAAGTCTCTATAAAAAAATTCATTCTTATGTAGGCTCCGTTTCGCCCGAGATGGTCAGAAAAATAGAGTATTACAGTTCTCGGACCCCTCTTTTCGATTTTTACGGAGTGGAGAAGGATTTCCGCAATTCGCTAAACAATAGGGTATGGCTCAAAAGTGGGGGATTTATTGTTATTGAACATACCGAAGCGATGACAACCATAGATGTCAATAGTGGAAAGTATATTGGGAAGAAGGACTATGAGGAAAACGCTTTCAAGATAAATCTTCAGGCGGCACAGGAAATAGCACGACAGGTCAGACTGAGAGATATTGGCGGGATTATAGTGATAGATTTTATTGACATGGGTAAAAAAGAAAATAGAGATAAAGTATTTCACGAACTTCTCAAAGAATTCAAAAAAGACAGGGCAAAAGCAGCCCTTGCTCCCATATCTGATTTTGGACTTCTTGAAATGACGCGACAGAGAACACGACTAAATCTTTTTTATACAGTTAGTGAAGAATGTCCGATGTGCCACGGCACGGGTAGAATAACTTCAAAAGAAACATTCATGACTCAGATAGAAAGCTGGCTACGAAGATTCAGAACAGAGTCAAAGGAAAGAAGACTCGTGCTCCAGGTTCATCCCTATATGGGAAGTTATCTTCAAAAAGAGATGAAAAAAATTCTAAAAAAACTTCAGTGGAAAAACCTCGTTTTGCTAAAGCTGGAAGAAAATTCCTCTCTTAGACTGGATGAATTCAGATTTATTTCTGCAAAAACAGGGGAAGACATAACAGACAAGTTTTAAGTATTTTTCTCAAACTACTGGAACCTCTCTACATGTGCGATTTTTCAAGAAGCTCTCTACCTACTCTTTCTTTTCTGAGTAGTATAGCAAAAATTAGCCCGACTATGCCGGTAATCGAAAATATCCACATGCCAAGTCTATAGTCTGTAACCCCGTTAATAGTGCTAATGTCATTTGCCCATCCGATAATATAATTAAAAAGTGTTAGACCAATGTTCTGTATCATAGTCATAAGTCCATATGCTGTACCGAGATTTTCCTGTTTAACAATAAGTGCCACAGAAGGCCACATGGCGGCCGGGACGAGAGAAAAAGCTATACCCATTATAGAGGTAAGAAATATTGGATGTATTCTAGAATATACAAACAGTATATAAACCGGGACAATAAGCAGGGAACCGATTATCATTACAGAGGCTCTTTTCCCGTATTTATCTACGAATAAACCAAATAAGGGAGTTCCGATCATAGCGGCAAGCGTTATTACGCTCGAGGCAAAACCAGCAGCTTGTCTTGTTAGTCCGTGGTGTTCAATGAAAAATTTTATCGCAAAAGTCTGAAACGGAAAGATCGCAGAGTAAAACGTTACACATAGAATTGTAATGAACCAGTAAGCCTTCCCAAAGGAGAGTATATCACTGAGCACAATTTTGTCCTGCCGTGGTTCAGGCCCGAGACTAAATCTTTTCTGAGCCCCCGCTTCGATTATAACATACAGTATCAATGTCAGGACAGAAAGAGTAGCAGCTCCCGCGGATATTAAGAGTGGCCCCTTCCAGCTCCAGTAGAGGGATTTCGCCCACGTGGGAGAGTTCAGAGCTGCAAAGCTTCCAAGCCTCGCTATAGTAAGGTTCAATCCAAAGGCAAAGGACAATTCCTTGCCCTTGAACCACTTAGCCAGAATAGTCGTAATAGTTACTATAAGTGTCTCTGCCCCGAGTCCAAATATAAGCCGTCCAGTAGCCATAACAGTGAGGTTGCCCCCACTAAAGGTCGTGATAAAGCTACCCAACATACAGGTTAAAGAAAAAATGATAGCTGATTTTCTGGTGCCAAGCGTGTCAATTATAATGCCCCCAATTAAGACAAAGAAAATATTGGGCAAGCTGTAGATCATGTTAAGAAGTCCTATATTCCTATCGGAAAATCCAAGCTGTTTTTTCAGGATATCGGCAAGGGGACTTATTGAATCATATACATAGTAATTACCAAACATCGCCAGACTAAGAAATACCAGAACCACCCAGCGATAAACTGGGCTTGGTAGGTCATATCTGGATTTTGTTTCTTGAACGGCCATATATACCTCCAGGAGACTTCTCTCTGAATGATATAACGGAAGATAATCTAAGAGAAATTTGGAAAAATTTGAAAAGCAAAAATTGCTTAGGGGGTTGTTAAAAAAAAAGGGTATTTTTAAATTCATAACAGGTTTATAATAAGGAGAACAGAAATGGCAATGAAGATTACAGATGACTGCATCAGTTGTGGGGCTTGTGAACCGCAATGCCCTGTGGATGCTATAAGCGAGGGAGACGAGCATTACGAGATTGACGCATCTGTGTGTGTTGAATGTGAAGGGTATGCAGACAGCCCACAATGTGTTGAAGTTTGCCCGGTGGACTGCATAGTTAAAGCGTAAGTGTTTGCTTTAAGCATAGCCCGACCTTATGTGTCGGGCTTTAATTTCTTGCAATAATGTGTAAACTGTACAAACTTACCATTTCAACAATCATAATATACAGCGTGGGCATTCTCATCTTCACCGGATGTAACCGCAGCCAAGTACTAACCGGACTGGATATTCTGGAAAACAATCACTTCGAACCACTGAAAGGAAAACGGGTCGGGATTATCTGCAATCATTCCTCCTTAAACCACAAGGGGACACATATTGTAGATCTCATTGCTGGCTCCGGTTGCTGCAAAGTGAAAGCTATTTTTGCTCCTGAACACGGCTTCAGAGGTGATATCTCAGCAGGAAAAGCGGTTGAGGACAGTATCGATACCAGGACAAGGGTCAGAATATACAGCCTATACGGGAGAATAAAAAAGCCCACAACTGATATGCTGGACAGCATTGATATACTGATTTACGATGTCCAGGATGTCGGGGCGAGGTTCTATACATACATTTCCACCCTGAAGTATGCTATGGAGTCCGCATGTGAGAATGGAATAGATTTTATGGTCCTCGACAGACCAAATCCAATCAGAGGAGATATAATTCAGGGTCCCATCCTGGAAAGAGGATTCGAGTCGTTTGTGGGATCGCTGAACATTCCGATAAGATATGGGCTCACCCCCGGAGAAATAGCTCTTTACATCAACAAATATCACCTTGATGGGAAACTAAATCTGATCGTGGTCCCAATGAAAGGGTGGAAAAGAAACATGTGGTATGATCAGACAGGGCTAAAATTTGTAAAACCATCTCCAAATATACCTGACATAGAAACTGCAACACTTTATCCCGGATTTTGCTTGTTTGAAGGGACTAACATATCTGAAGGGAGAGGAACACTTTCTCCTTTCAAAACCATTGGGGCCCCATGGATCAACGGAGATACTCTGTTAATTAGTTTATCGAAAAAAACAATTCGCGGTGTTGCATTTCAAAGTGTTAAATTTACACCGATGAGTATTGAAGGGATGGCTGAACATCCAAAATATCTGGGGAAAACCTGTGGGGGGATCAAAATAGCAGTGACCGATAGGGAGGCCTTTGATCCAATAAAATCAGCTATAATTCTTCTAAAAGAGATAAGGATACTATATCCCAATAGGTTCATGTGGAAAGAAAACTGGATAGACAAGTTATACGGATCTGGAGAGCTTAGAGAAGCTATCGACTCTGGCAAACCTTTGAGCGTGTTGTTTGACAGCTGGGAAAAGGAGATAAAAGAATATAGAAAAAAGATAAAAAGCTGTCTTTTGTATAAGTGACAAAGAATAAAAAAGGAGGTGTCCTATGCTGGTATTAGTTACCAAAGATTATGATGAGATGAGCAAAGAAGCTGCAAAAAGGGTCGCAGCTATGGTAAGAAAGAAGCCAGACTGTGTGCTTGGTCTTGCCACAGGAAGCACGCCCATAGGTCTCTACAAAGAGCTAGTAAGAATGCATAAAGAAGAAGGCCTCGACTTTTCGAAGGTGACAACATTCAACCTTGATGAGTATGTTGGACTTCCTCCAGAACATAACCAAAGCTATCATTACTTTATGTGGGAAAATTTTTTTAAACATATAAATGTCGACCCTAGAAATGTCTATATTCCGCAAGGGATGGCCGAGAATGTTGATGAATTTTGTGAGTGGTATGAAAATCGAATCAAGGAAGTAGGAGGAATCGACCTTCAGATACTGGGGATCGGAAGTAATGGTCATATTGCTTTCAACGAGCCTGGTTCATCACTCGGGTCAAGAACAAGAATAAAAACATTGAAGGAAAGTACAAGAAGGGACAATGCCAGATTTTTCAGCAGCATTGACGAGGTTCCTAAGTATGCCATAACCATGGGAATTGGTACCATCATGGAGGCCCAGGAAATTATCCTTCTTGCGAGTGGAAAGAATAAAGCAGACGCTCTGAAAAAAACTGTGGAAGGCCCTATAACAGCTATGTGCCCTGCTTCCACTCTCCAGCTTCACAGAAAAGCAACAATTATCGCTGACAAAGAGGCTGCTTCTCTTCTTGATAAAGAGTTGATAGAAATCCCCAAGTAGAATAACAATTTGCCATCTATTCCTAAAATTCCATTGCTGTGGTCTTTTTTTGATCCCACAATCGGTTGTTAAAAATGCGCTTCAGAACTCTCTCTTAATTCTAAAAGGAAGAAGGGTCAGAAGCTATATTCCACTTTAAAGTATAATTCGTCTAAGTCTCTGGCATGGTAAAAAAATGAACCTGGTTTTGCATCAATTACAAAAAGTCCGATGTTTATTTCAAGAGCATCAGCTGGTCTAAGCTCTAGACCGGGACCTATAGAGAAACCATAAGTATCTTCTACCTTATCCCAATCGGCAATAGATATTATCCCATTTAGAGGAATTAACTTAAAATTCCTATTTGGGAAATCCCTTTCTACTCTGACGACAAAATAATCCTTTAGGTCATCTTTCTTCAGTTCGTGAAGGAAGCCGTGCAAATATTGTAGATTAAAATAGACATTATTTGGGAAGGTATAATCACACCCTAATACATACTTTGTAAACTTCCCACCAGCAGTAAGTGAAGTTGTTAAAGTAAAAGCAGTTCGTAAATCCGGTGGAGGAATTTGGACAGATCTTACTTTTTTTAGATTATTGTAGGCAAATTCACCCCATATTCCCAATTTCCCTATGGAACCAGCAAAGTCGAAGCCGATAACCTCTTTTTCAGGATGTTCGATAGATACATCGATAGGAGGCCCAGCTTGAGTTAAGTTGATTTTTGAGCATACTACTGGTATATCTTCCCTCCCTTTATAATAGCTTATAGAGAAATCGAAACCACCAAACATCGACGAAAACTTTGCACCATAGCTCGATGTCTTTGTAATCCTATCATCGGGAATATTATGAGAAATCAATGGAAGAAGGGAATCCGGAATGCCCGAGCTACCCATGAAAGCATTCAACCACTCTCCTGAAGGTAGAATTGCAGGAGTAAACACAGGTATGTACACAGCTTGCAGTCTGGACAGACCAAAGTAACAGGTGGCACTTACTGCATTAGAACCGAAGTGATCCCCGAACGCGTATATATCATCCAGATTGTCAGGATTAAGATTATCTGTCGGATTAAATTTATCGGCAGTTCCCCAGGCTATTCTCTGCTTTCCAATTCGTAAATCTATGTTGTTGAGTGGGAAGCCATAAATATCTATATAAGCTTCTCTGAACTCAACATCCCATGGCTGGGTATAAGCAACTCCACTAGAAATATATTCTTCTATATTACCTTTTTCGGATTTTCCAGCTGAAACAAACCTTATATCGGCGTACAATCCTGCTCTATCAGAAAAATTACTATTGAAAAACAATGAAAGGGTATTTTCATTCCAGGTCACCTCTTTTTCTCCGGTCGCCCGAAACCTGTTGTTAGTTTCCAAACTTCCTGTTATCTCAATCTGAGCAAACGCAAAAGTAAAGAAAAGAAGTGTAACTACAATTGCTGGGAAAGTCATTTTTCTCATGGCTTCCTCCTTTTCATCTCCATCTTATTAATTGCCTCCGAGTAAAAAGTTTGTCGCTCAGGTTCGAATCAAAAGAAACTTCTTCCAAAATCATTTTTGTAGAATGATTTTCTTTTAAATCTTTCATCAGAGCGACTTCAGCATACCAGTACTCTTTCTGTCTACTGATCTTGAGATTCTCAAGAACCTTCGTGAGCGTACCGTTTTTATCATAGAACTCCACCTTGTCGGGATAGTAGTTGTCCTTGCGGACATGCATTATCATTTTACTGTAGCTTTTCTTGACCCCGGGCTTTGGAGTAAGCTCCAGAACCCAGTGAGTCTCATTTTCCCGAATTAGGTCAGCACTGTAGTCTCTATCATACTTCGAGGTACTCAGGTCCTCGTAAGTAAAATCCGTACCAGCAAACTTCGTGTTTTTTATATGTGGAGCTATGCGTCTTACCTTTTTAAAAGCCGGCATATATAAATACTGAATATCACCGGGAAGCGAGAGAAAAGCAATGCCCCGCTGGTCAGCTGGTTCTGTAAACCTTATTATTCTTTTTTCATCCTCTTTTGCATACATTTCAGCCTTCCGATACTTTTTATTTCCTTTTCTGTCTATAAGCACTATGGTCAACTTTGCTTTCATATCCTTTGGAGCAGAAACGGTACTACTTACCTGCTTCAAAATCTTCTCTCCCTTTGCATCAGAAAAAGCCAGGGAAAAAGTAAGAGAAATAATGCTCACTACTATTAGTGCTTTCCTGCTCATTGCTTATCTCTCCTTTTTCTATTTCTATTAAAAAACTTTACAGCACTAAAATCTCCTATGAACTTCGCTCGCGTAGAAATAAGGAGAGCTGGAAGTACAGTTAGGGCTCCGAGCATGCTCACCACCATCGTAATGGATATAAGCCAGCCAAATCGCTGTACTGGAGCCAGCTCTCCAAAAATCAGGACAAGAAAACCTGCGATAACCGAAATTGCATTTACAAGAATTGCTTTACCCGTTGTCAGAAGAGTTGTTTCAAGGATGTTTTCAACGCTTCTGTTATGGGAAAATTCCATTTTGAACCGGTTGATGAAATGAATGGAATAGTCTATTCCGATCCCTATGGCTATACTGGCAATCATCACTGTTGCAGTATCCAGAGGTGTTCCTGTGTAAGCCATTATGGCAAAGTTGAAAAGAATTGTAACTACAATCGGAACAAGGGCAAAAAGTCCACCCTTAAAGGAACGTAATTGTACCATCAGAAGAAAATACACCAATACAATCGCTATTATGAGACTTTTTACCTGACTCTTAACTATACTCTCATCAAGTCTCTTGAAAATAGTTGCTGAGCCCGTCTGCTCCATTTCAAGTTTTATGGGTCTTCCTTCAATTCCATACTTCCTGGCGACAGCATCTGGCAGCAAAATGACATCCTCATTCAAAACCCAGAGGTCAGACATCACATCCTGATAGATATTTTCTGACTCCCCGAAGCTATAAATCTGCCCCAGTTTATGAGCTATATAATCTACTCTTGCCCTATTAAAGAAATCAGTCCAAATATCGTACAAGGATTCAACTGTCAATTTCAATTCTTCCCTATCGAAATTATTGTCCGCACCGGTAGCATTAAAGACGTCCCAGATGCTCTCAATATCTGGAGGAGTCCCCATAGAGATTAGATCAACAAAACCCCCAACGAGCTGTCTGAAAAGATTTTCCTCTTCTACAGCAATAGCCGACTCATACATAAAGAAATCTTCGAGTCTTGTATGTAGCTTTTTCTTCCGCTCTTCATTATAAGGGTAACTCCTTCTTTTTAACCCATTCTCTAATTCTACTTTGATATCAACAAAGTCAGAATCGCCCGCGTAATTATATTCTTCCAAGTCGTACAAAACCTTCTTTGCAGCCTGTTCTATTGCAAGGCTATCAAGAAAAGTTTTGTTTTTAATGATGTCCCTCCTGGCATATACAAGCCTGGTGTTCAGAGAATCCTTAATATAGGCGTTAACAGCATCCACGAGTTTTATTATTTCTCCAGTATCAAGAGTGTATATTCGTGCCTGGACCAATCCTTCTTTATAATCCCTATCCACCATCTGTTCCATTATAGGTTCATTTTCTATGAAAAAATAAAGATTTGCTACACCATCCCTTGACTCTGGTATTGTGTAATGACCATTCATTACTCTGTTCATCTCGCATATGTAGTCTGCTACCGATTGTGCCTTGCTTATGTTTTTAATGGAGTTCAAGTACTTTTCAAGCTCCATAATTTTTTTCAGGACGGCAGGGTCTCTCATATCACCCTTTACCAGGATTTGGACAGTATAAGAGCCACCGAAGTATTTCTTCATAAGATTCTCTGCAACTCGAATTTCGGTATTCTTTTTAAAGTATCTCATTATATTACTATCCCTCTCCAGCAACGGTAAACCTGCTATTGAAACAAGAATGATAATTGCAAAAACAATGATAATCCACTTATTATGATGCAGCACAATCCTCTTTATGGACAACAAAAGTTTTTCCAGTGGTTTATCAAGAATGCTTCTTTCATTAAAAGTTCTTCTTGATACGAAATAAAGAAGTATGGGAATAAGAGTAAGAGATATAAGGAGAGCTATTAGCACTCCAATAGCAGAAAAAATCCCAAACTCTGTGATAATAGTGAGATATGAACCTATGAAAGATATAAATCCCACAATAGTCGTGACAGCCGCCAGAAATATAGGAATTCCAACATGCATAAGAGTCGTTTTAATGAGCTCTTTTCTGTCTAAGATACCTCTTCGCAACTCCCTAAAATGTGCGACTAGATGGACGCCATATGCTGAGCCGACGGTTATTAATACCACGGGAAGAGCATTAGATACTATGGAAAATTTAACCCCTGATATTACCATTATCCCTATACACCAGATAGTGCTTATAACAACTGATACGAGTGGCAAGAATACACTCTTGAAATCTCCGAAGTTAAGATAAAACATAAGTATGAGAGCGATAATAGCGAAAGGTACAAGTCTGTAAAGATCAGTCCTTATTATCCTATTTAACTCGAGCATCTGCATTGGGATTCCCGCGTAATATATTTTTAGCCTTCCCTGATACTTGCTGGCAATTTCCTTTATCTTCCTGGCAACAGATTCTTCATCAGCATCATGATCCAGCAAACAAACTATCATAGTCAACTTACCATCAGCAGAAACAATTCTACCGCTATACATGTCCTTTGAAAGAACATAATTCCTAAGGGAATCGAGGCTTGCAGAATCCTCAGGGATACTTTCGTTGTCAATAAGGTTTCTTACCTCTAGAATCCCATCAACATTTCTGATATCAATTATGCTTGTCAAGCTCGTTACAGAATTTATTCCCTCTACAGATTCTAAGGCGCGGGTTAAGCTTGCAATAGCAGAAAGTACTTTGGGTGAGAATACGTTATCAGCTTCCACAGCTACTATGGCAGTGACGTTTCCACTGAATTTCTCTCCTACATATTGAGATAGTTTTATAGTTGGATCATCTTTTTTAAGATAGGTTGACCAATCACTATTAATCTTCAGGTTTTTTATCTCATATAGAAAGAAAACTGTGATTATTCCGATAACAATGAGTACCGGATATTTCCATTTGATAATGAATTCAGCTAATCTTTTCATTTGAGTCCCTTTTTTACCATTCTACCATTTTCGTTCTTTGTTCGAATTTTACGGAAATTTTTTTCACTTTCATCCTTTCCTTTTCTCAATACCTCTAAAAAGTACATTCAGTAGGGTATCAAGATTTCGTTCCAGCTCTTCTTCGGGAGTGTCAAAAGTAAACTGATATTCAAAGCCATTCATAGCAGTGAGTATAGCCTCTGCCGTTAGGTCGACATCCTCCATTTCGAACTCACCTCTCTTTATTCCATAGTTTAAAATATTCTTGATAAGATTCAACTCAAACTCTCTATACCTATTTCTAGCCTCTATTACAAATGAGTAATTTTTAAGATATTCTTCTTTAAAAGCTGTATAGTAATTTGCCATTTTCTTGAATGCCCGGAATCTGGTGAGAATATAGGCTTTCAGCTTTTGCTGAGGAGTCTCCTGCTCTGAAACAGCCTTTATTATTTCATCCTTAGTTATCCGACCTTCCTTTTTTATAACCTCTTCGTAGATAGCCTCTTTGTTTCTGAAATAGTAATATATGCTAGCTTTTGCCATTCTGAGGCTTCTAGCTATATCTTCGATCGTTGTTTTGGCAAACCCGAACCTGGCAAAAAGTTCCTGTGCGATTTTGATAATTTGCTCTTTTTTCCCCTTTTCGATAGCTTGTTCTTTCATCGGTTCAACTAACTTGTTCAAAAATTCGATTACAATTTAAGGCTGAAATCGGCTTTTGTCAACCCTCCTTCCTCGAAATTTTACAAAAAGGGGCACACCCCGTTAGTGCCAGCTTGGATTTTTTTTACCAGTTGGATAAAATAGTAATAACTATGGGAGCAATGTAAACCTCAAAAAACAAAAAGGAGGGAAAAATGAAAAGGTTAGCTTTGATTTCGGGATTAATCATTTTTGCAGTTGCCATTGTTATCTTCACTGGATGTGAAAAAAACGTCTCTTTCACTGAGCCAAGTGCAAACTTAGCTATTGAAAAAGGATTAAAAAGTGAAGAAATTAACTTCGTTAAATGGAAACCAGAGTTTAATGCTAAACTTGAAGAAGTCAAGGCTTTCGAAAACCTGAATAAAACCGCTTTACCGGGTATTGACTATAAGATAATTAAAAGGGAAAAGGGTGGTGTCGTTGGTGGAGAAAAAACTTATGGGAATATGGTTGAATTCCCTGCTTACTGTTTTCCTGAAGCAAAAAGAATGGAAATCATGCTCGTTTTACCAAACCAGGAAAATAGTGGAGCAACGGTCGAGTTTCTACCCAACCAGAAATTTGACAAAAATGTAAAGGTAACTTTATCTTATGCTGAGCTTGATTTCAATGGAGACCCACATCAACTCAAAATCTACTACTTCGACGAAGAAGATGGCGTCTGGTATAATGTACCAATTGCAGAGGTCAATACCGACAATCAGACCATTGTATTTTATACTAATCACTTTACAAGGTTTGGGTGGGGTTGGTAAATTAAAATTTTTGATTTGAATCAGGGAGTTAATGTCAACAACTATCTTTAAAGAGTATATCCAGGAGATTAAACAGATTCTAATCAAACATGGCATACGGGAAATAGCGGAAAAGGCAGATACCATCCGAATAGAAAGGGAGAAAATCATTGGCAAAATCTGGGATAATGCTTTATTAGAACGGGATTTTGAAGTAAAAAACGTAGTCCGGCAGATCGACTTCGACATAATCATAACCTTGCTTTTAAAACACACCAAGCCTCCAAAAATTATTGATATACTGGAAGAAATTGCCATTTTATCCCTTAGATTCTCAGAATATGAAAAAGCCGTACTCATACTTAAAAAGTTGATAACAGAATTCAGAAC
>QNCQ01000022.1 GCA_003645825.1 Fidelibacterota bacterium | reverse complement strand
CTTTGACAGTTTGTTTGAAGCGATTGAGTCCAGTCTTGAGGGAATAGTAGAACACCACGTGTTTATTTCCTTACTGAAGATTGGTGATTCGGTTAAGGTGGCGGTTTATCCAAGAAAGCCCATCAAAAAAAGTTTGCTTGAGGAACTTACGGGCAAGGTGGTGGATACTTTTCGTTTTCTTGGGGGTGTTGCAGATGGTAAAATTGTGAAGGTATATCACCCCCGTTTCAAAGTGAAAGGCAAAGCTAAGATCGAGAAACTCAAGTCGTGTTTTTATGTTCCTATTGAGGTCCTGGATAAAAGTGGCAAGAAGAAAATTCAGGGGCTAATTTTCATTGCTTCTTCTAAGAAAGATGCTTTTAGTGATGAGCATGTAGAGGTGCTTCGCGAGATAACAGACCAGGCTGCCAGGTCAATTTCAAAGTTGAAAGGACTTCTGGAGAAAGAGAGAAAGAAGGCTGAGCTATTAATTGAGGATATAGATACTGGGTTGATCCTGGTGACCGAGGAGAGAAAAATAACCATGGTTAATTCCTCAGGGGAGGAATACGTTGAGCTTTTATTTAAATTTGGAAAAGATGGAAGGATTGAGAAAATATACAATTTTGATGCAGAGGATTTGTTTGCTGATGATGAGGAGAGTTTATACCGGGAGATAGAACTGAGCACTCCTCGAAGGAGAATACTTGCATTAAGGGTTCTACGAGTAAGAGAAAAGCTGGAGAATGAAAGATGGATAGTTAAGATTGATGATCTTACGGAGCAAAGACTTATTTCCGAAAAGGTTGAGCTCCAGTCGAGACTCGCTGCGGTTGGTCAGCTTACGGCAGGGATAGCTCATGATTTCAATAACATTTTGACTCCTATAATAGGATGGGCTCAGATTCTCGGATTGAGGAAAGATTTGCCGGAAGATGTGATACGAACTATAGAGATGATAAAGAATCAGGGTGATAGAGCAGCTAATCTTATAAAGCAGATTCTTGATTTTAGCAGGAGGTCTATATCTGAAAGAAGGAAAATTAATATAGCTCCCCTTGTTAAGGAGATAGTTAAATTATTGGAGAGAACGATTCCCGAAGATATCAAAATTGAGTTGCGTTGTATTTCTGGAGACCTTGTGGCTGAGATAGATGTAACTGCCTTTCAGCAGGTGATAACCAATATTGCAGTTAATGCCAGAGATGCGATGCCAGGAGGGGGTAAGTTTATTATTGAACTGGATAAGACAGTGTTTTCCAAGGATTCCGAAAAACCATTTAAGGATATGAGAGATGGAGAATGGATCGTACTTCGGTTCAGGGATACAGGTGAGGGAATTGCTCCAAGCGTACTGCCGCATGTTTTCGAGCCATTTTTTACCACAAAGGGGAAAGATAGAGGAACCGGCCTTGGATTATCTCAGGTTTACGGAATAGTGAAACAGCATGGTGGATATATCGATGTGGAAAGCGAGGTTGGTGTTGGAACGTTGTTTACCATTTATCTTCCCGCCGCCTCGAGCGAAGGGAGTTTGGACATAATTCCTGAAACTGTTAGGAAAGTTGAAAAAGGTAAAGGGGAGTTTATTATGATTGTAGAAGATGAGGGTTCAGTGCGTCAGTCTCTAAAGGAAATGCTTATGAATCTTGGCTATCGGGTTATTGAAGCTGTTGATGGAAAAGACGGCCTGAACAAGTATAAACAGAATAAGGGAAAGATAAAGCTGGTCCTTACTGATTGGGTGATGCCCGGGATGAGTGGGGCTGATTTTATAAAGAGATTGAGGAAAATAGATGCAGAGGTAAAAATTGGGGTTTTAACTGGTTACCCGATAGGAAAAAACCTGGACACTGATCAGAATTTGGGAGTGGACAGGTGGATGAAGAAGCCCGTTGATATAAAAGAATTATCTAAAATTCTTCGTGATTTGCTTGGTAAAGGGGGCGTTTTCAGCTAAGAGATTTCATGTGGAGATAATTAATCTTGACAAAGGTAGGGGTTAATTTGTTTTGAACACCCTTTTTAGAGTTTGGTGCGACATGAAAAACCTCAAAGGGGAAAAAGTAGAAGCAGCCGGGAGGAAGGACTTTTTCTAATAAAATAGATTTACCAGGAAAAGACTCAGCTCAGGGATGTAAGTAATTAAAATTAGCCCGATTAGCATTACAACCAAGAAAGGGATGCTTGTTTTGTAAAGGTACATTATAGGTTTTTTAAATCTAAAACTTGATATGAAGAGGTTTAGCCCCACAGGTGGAGTTATATATCCTATCTCGAGATTAGTCAGGAAGATTATCCCTAAGTGGAGGGGGTTTACGCCATAGCTTAGGGCGATAGGAACAATCAGGGGAACTACTATTATTATCGCTGAAAAAATATCAAGTAAAGCTCCAACGATTAGAAGGAAAATATTCAACAGTATAAGAAAAGTGAATTTTGTTGTAATAAACGTTCTTATGACATTTAATAGATTTTGTGGTATTTGTGCATCTATCATGAAAGATGTTAGCCCCATTGAACTTCCAAGAATGATAAGTATCCCACCAACGAGCTGTACTGTATCACGGCAAATAGGGATAAGGTCTTTTTTAACTGTTAATTCTTTTGTGATGAGGAACTCGACTGCGAAAGTGTAGAAAGCTACAAATGCGGAAGCTTCAACTACTGTCAGAAACCCCCCGTATATGCCACCTATTATTATCACAGGGATGGGCAGTTCCCATATTGTGTTTTTGAGATTAATGTAAATGTTTTTAATGGAAAAGGGTGTTCGTTCTTTTTTGCCTCTGGTGCCAAATTTTATAGAGTAGAATGATAGCAAAATTATGAGTATAATGCCTGGCACTATGCCTGCAATGAAAAGCTGGTCTATAGATACTCTTGCGATTATACCATAAACAATTAAGGGTAGACTTGGAGGAAACAAAAGCCCTAAGCTTCCGGAGCTGGTGACGAGGCCAAGGGAGAAATTTTCTGGATATCCTTTTTTCAAGAGAATTGGATACACTAATCCACCTATTGCTATTATTGTTATTCCAGAGGCACCAGTGAGACAGGTGAATATTGCACAAACCGCTAAGGAGACAATTGCTATTCCACCGGGTAGCCAACCTATTATTGAATCTGCCAGATTAAACAGGCGTTTAGGGGCGTTGCTCTGCGCCAGGATATACCCTGTGAATGTAAAAAGTGGAATGGCAAGGAGAGTTGGGGCAGAGGCAATTCTGTTTAGTTCAACTATGACTACTGTTGGATCGATCCCTGATCTTAAAAACTGGAGAATAGCAGAAAGTCCTATCGTGGCGAATAGCGGTACGCTAAGCAGAAAGAGTATTATTATGAAAACTGTTATGCCAATTGCCATCTACTTTGTGTCTCCCCTGTCTAGAAGTTTCAGGAAAAATGTAAGACTTAGTAGAAGGAAACCTATTGGGATTATTATTTCGGCTATCCACGCTGGGAAAAGACCTCCTATGTATGCACCTGATTCAATTTCCATTATGATGAATTTTATAGAGAGATAAGTGAATATTAGTCCAATTAGGGTTACAATTAGATTAACAAGGAAGTTGAGTGCCTTTAGGGTTTTTTGATGTTTTCTTCTTTCGAGTACTATAGGGAGAACGTCTATAGATATGTGCTTCCCTCTGACAGATGCCAGTAAAGCACCCAAAAATGTTATCCATAGCACTGCGTTTCTTATAATTACTTCGATTATATTAAATGCAATCGAAAAGACATTTCTCAAGACTACCTGCGTGAAAGAGAGTAGAACAAGACCCAGCAAAAATGTGACAGCGAGATAAGTAGATATTCTTTCTATTATTGCTCTAATTTTCTTGACCATGGGTGTTTCTATATTCTTCGAGCAGTTTTTCTACTCTTTCTAATAGTTCCTGAGAGTACAATTTACCAACGAGCTTTTGCCGGATCTCTTTTCCCTTTTCCTCCAGTTCTTTCAGGGTTGCCTCATCCTCAATATGCACAAGCTGGATGCCATTTTCTTGTAATATCTTTATAGATTCTATATTTTCCTGACGACTTCTTCTGACTATTTCCTCCAAGTATTCCCGCGTTTTCGTTATCAATATCTCTCTGAGGTCTTCAGGTAAAGAGTTTAGTTTCTTCTTGGTAATGAGAACTGCGCCAATGGAGTTGGTAAGTGGGTAGTCAAGCATATATTTCGTTTTTGTGAACCACTGCAATGCAATAGCTCCATATGGAGAGATATAGACGCCATCTATCAATCCTGTTTGAAGAGAAGTGTAAACGTCAGTTACCTCAAGGGGGATAGCGGGAATTCTAAGAACATCAAAGGCAGCCTTGGCAAGAGGGTCTCCCTTCCAGAGCCACATTTTTACTTTCTTGAAATCATCTATTTTTCTTATTGGGTAATTTGTAAAAAGGTATATGAAACCCACCTCTGCCCATCCTGACAGGTAAAAGCCTTTCTTTTCAAATTTGGGAGAAAGTTCTTTAAAGATTATATTGTAGATATAATCTATCTCGTCTTTTGATTTAAAAAAGAAGGGGGCTTCTAAGATCCTTATTTCGGGGACTATCTCTCCCAGTCCTACTCCCGTGAAGGTAGCGGAGTGTATCTGTCCTAACCTCATTTTTCTTAGCATATCTTTTTCGCTTCCCATTATACCGTTCGGGTAAATAACAAATTTTAGCCTTCCGTTGCTTATTTTCTCCAGCTCTTTTTCGAATTTTCTCATTTCCTTCATCCAGCTGGAACCTTCCGGTGCGACAGTTGCAAATTTAATGACGTAGGTTTTGTCTCCTGCGAAAGAACTGATACAGGAAAAGATTATAGCTATGAGTATTAAGGATAGTTTTTTACTCATATATGTCCTCCAAGAAGAAAGAGTTGATTTTTCCCATGAGAAAACGTGCTTTCTTTTTGGCGATAGCATTTAACAGTTTGTACTCCGGGGTAATTGTATCTTTATCTATGACTTCAGTCAGGAGTTTTACAAACATATCCCTGTCTTGAATTTGCACTGCGTAGTATCTTGCCATGTAGACTTTTGGGGTCAGATAGTCATCTCCATTGAGGTTGATGCATTTGAGGAAGTATTCTTTCCCTTTCTCCGGGTTTCCTCCGAACATCACAGGTTTGGCGCAGTAGTACACTCCGTAGAATAGGTAAACAGAAGCGTTGTTGTATTCGGGATTGAGCTGCTCTACCCTTTTCATAATTTTTTCGACTTTTGCCAGATTGAGAAGATTCTGTGGATTGTCCAGATTATGCATTATAAGGTTTCCCCAGGAATATCCTGTCCAGAAAAGAGGAGGCACATCTTTTTTCGTATAAGCTTTTAAAATTTCCTCAAGCCGTGTTAGCTTTGTGTTTTCATCGAAGCGAAGTTTCTCCGGTAGAGATTTTAAAGCATGTTGAAAAGCCCTCTGATAGAGTTTCAACGCCTGTAGGGTATCTTCATCTTCGACAAATCCTACCGCGTACGCACATAACGCCTGGCATAGAAGAAGATTTATCTTTTTGTTGTCAGGGTTTTTGGAAAGCAAGATTTCGAGAGTTTTTATATTGTTGGCAATAAAACTCCTAGCAATTGACAGGTTTTCTTCGGTGTAGAGGATGGTTGTCCCGTCTTCTATAAATTTTCCAACAAGATTTATGGCTATCCTGTTGACACTACAGGATATAGAAAGCAGGCAAATGAAAACAAGCGATAATATTTTCGAGTTCTTCATCTTGCAAATTTTCTTAGTTTTAGCTCCAGCTGACTTCCCATTTTTATTAAAATTCTCCCAACCCAGATTTCGAAGTCTGCCTGGATGGGAAGATATGTGTGGTTGTTTCTGAACCACCCCCGAAAATTACCGGTAAATCCCAGAATGCCTTTGTAGTGGTTTTTCCCGGTGATAAGGATTCCCATTTCTACGGTATCGTTGTGTTCCACCGGTTCGAATTTTCCGGTGAAGTTTATGTCGGATACCACGAAGTTTTCGTCGATGATCGTCATTACTCTTTCATTCCTTTTTTCCTTTACAAGCTGTCTGGCATAAAATAAAATGGAAGTTCCATCAGTGGTATACCGGGGTAGCCATTTTTCAATATACTGGATATGCCCGTCTTTTTGGACAACTCTGCATATAAATTTTCCATTTTTTCTGTCAAAATCATATATTTTCTCGTTAATAATTTTGTTTTCCCGCGTGTGAAGGAAATGTCTGACCGCCAGTTTAGAGTTTTGATCAAGGTAAGTTATATAGTCGCTGTGTACTGTAGCTATGAATGCAAGAGCAGGGTTAGAGTCGATGCTAAAATATACTTTGTAAACATCGATACCATTGAAGTTTAATGTGTCAGCAATTTTAGTGTAAAGCTCACCTGATTTGATTGGCCCGAAAAAGACATTGTAAAGCTTTTCTTCACCTATAGGGAAAAATCTATCTTCTGGATTTCTTTCAGGAGGAGGCGAAAAGTCGGTTGTATATGGGTTTTCTACCCCGTGCGAATTTAGCCATTCAGTAACTCGCTGGTACGAGGGATGGTATGGGAAAAAGTAGACGAACAGACCGTAATACTTCTTTGCTTTTCTTTCGTTTCCCAGAGAACTATATAGGTCTCCAAGAGAAAGTAGTATTTCGGCATCGTAGGAATGGCTTAACCCGTCAAGAAGAACGTTTTCTGCCTTTGCTGTATCTCCCAGTAGCAGGTATGTTTTGGCCATTTGAGGGTAAGTTCTTGTAAATTTTTTATTCAATCTTAGAGCTCTCTTGAAGTGTCTTAGCGCTTTGAGAGGTTCTCCCTTTTTAAGTTGGATTAATCCTAAGTAATATTCCGGATATTCGCGGAAGGAATAGTGGATTGAGGCTTTCGATAGAAGACGTAAGGCTTTAGAAAAATCATTTCTTTTGAGTTGAAGTAGGCCATAGAGAAAAAGAGCCGGTCCAAAATTTTTGTTTTCGGAAAGGGATTTTTCAATAAAGAAGGTGGTTTTTTCTGTATCCCCCTTAAGGTAAGAGAGATAGGCGAGATTGTAGTATATAGTAGGCTTTGTATAGATTGCTGTATCAAGCTCTGTGAGGTATAGAATGAAGGCAGAATCAAGTCTTCCCGTAAGCCAGGCTTCCTGAGAGAGTGTAATATTAGGAGCGATGTCCGGGTCGATAATAGATCCCAAGAGATTACCTGTGAAAATTACCAGGGTGGTAACTTTGATTATTTTTTGTGATGCTTTTGTAAGATTCATATTCTCTAAATAGACACATAGAATTTATAAGAACTGGGGTAAAATACAAAGTGATAATAAAGAAAATTCTCTCGCTCGTTGCGAATTTATGCAGAACTTTATGGGAAATGTTCGAGAAAGCTTTAAAGTTGAGGGCTCTATGTTGAGTTTGAAGTTTGTATTTTTATCTATAAAATAGATATAGATGTGTGAAGAGGTGAGGATATGGATTATACACGTTTTAAGTACGGTAGAGTTTTTGTTTGTGGTCGGTGTAGGCAGGCGATTTTTAATGAAGAAGGAGTAGTTAGTGAAAGTTCTGGTTTGTTGAACATAAGAAAACTACTGCCAGGTTCGGCTCAGATTAGGGGAGAAGGAGTTTTGTGTAAAAATTGTGGGGGATTGTTGGGCAGCGTAAAAAGAGAAAACGGGGACAAGACTTATATCATTGATGGAGGAGGGATAATTTCTGTGTTGCCGGAGATTTTCGAAAAATATTTTAAAGATGCCATTTTTGCATGTGGATGTTTTTGGGGAGTGGAATATCAGTTTAGAAAGGTGGTAGGGATTGTATATACGAGGGTAGGGTACTGTGGAGGTACGAAACATAATCCCTCGTATGAGAAGGTTAAATCTGGTACAACTGGTCACAAAGAAGCTGTGCATGTTCTTTATGACCTCCCGGGTGACAAACTATGAAAGGTTAGTCAGAGTCTTTTTTGAAATACATGACTTTACCCAAAAGGATGGTCAGGGGCCGGATATTGGAAGTCAGTATCTTTCTTATATATTTTATCTGAATGACGAACAGCGGCAGATTGCGGAAAAATATATAGGACTTCTGAAGAGCAAGGGTTATGACGTGGCTACCAGGCTGGAAAGGGCTGGCAGATTTTGGATTGCTGAGGATTATCATCAGGACTATTATGGAAAAGCGGGGAATCTCCCGTACTGCCACGTCCGGAGGAGAATTTTTGATTGATACATAAAATCGCTAATAAAAAAGCCACCCTTTAAAACCGGGTGGCTTTTCAGGTCTTGGTGTTTTTCTATGCTTTACCTTTCAGGGTAGGGTGGAGGTGGAGGCACTTGTTTTTCATTTGTTTTTAGCTCATCTAAAATGACTTCAATGGCTTTGTTTAACTGTTGATCTATCCCCTGGTATTCGAGAGCTGGATCATTGTCAACATATATGTCCGGTTCTACTCCGTGTCCTTCGATTATCCATTTTTTGCCCTCCACGTCGTACCTTGAGAATTCTGGTTTGTATAGCTGGCCGCCATCCACGAGAGGTAAGCTTGATCTAATACCTACGACCCCGCCCCATGTTCTTTTTCCTATAACTTTACCAAGCTTATAGTGTTTGAACCTATAGGTGAATATGTCACCATCGGAGGCCGAATATTCATCGCATAGACACACCATAGGCCCCCAAATCATGCCATCTGGATTTGGTGAGGGTTTTGTGTTCCTTGCTATGGTTATCATTGCTATTTCCCGCCTTAGTCTTTCAATTATCATTGGAGAAACATTTCCTCCACCGTTTCCTCTTACATCCACAATCAGAGCTTTCTTAGTTATCTGGGGATAGTAGTGTTTAACAAACTCATTGAGTCCTTCGACGCTCATATCAGGTATATGTACATATCCTACTTTTCCATTTGTCTTTTTATTTACTATTTCAATATTTCTTTGTACCCAGTTATAATAGTACAACTTCGATTCGTCAGCAATTGGAACAACTATCACTTCCCGTGAACCAGTAGTTGATGGTTTTGAATTAAGGGTTATCTTTACCTGTTTGTCAGCTTTACCTACGAGGAGTTTGTAGATATTATTTACCGTATCAGTTTTTATCCCGTCGATGGCTATCACATACTCTCCTTCCTTCGCGTTTACTTCAGGTTCCATAAGGGGTGATTTGAGCTCCTTGTCCCATGGCACCCCTTTCAAAATTTTCTTGATTATAAAAAATCCGGTTTTTTTATCTTTCTCAAATTGAGCACCTAAAAGCCCGAGTTTTATTCTCTTGGGTTTTGGGTAGTCTCCTCCTCCTACATAGGTGTGGCCAACGTTTAGTTCGCCTATCATTTCTCCTATAATGTAAGTTAAATCGGCTCTGTGATTAACATATTTAACCAGGGGTTTATATCTTTCCTTTATATCTTCCCAGTTTACTCCATGCATGTTGGGAGCATAAAAGTATTCTCTCATTTGCCTCCAACATTCATTGTAAATCTGCTCCCATTCTTTCTTGCGGTTGAGCTTAACAACCAGATTATCAAGATTTAGCGGTTTTTCTATTTTTACTTGAGATTTGGGAAGATCTATAATACCGTATGAGTCTTTTATTTTCACCAGCATTTTCTTTTGGTCAAAGGAAATCACATAGCTGGATGCATGTCCAAGTTGTTTTTCTTCTTTTTTGTTCAAATCATACATAAGGAGGATCGGTTTTTCATCTGCGAAACCTTTTCTGATATAGTAGATTTTATTGTCTACGAATGAAATGTTTCTGTAACGGGAAGCTTTTATCGGCAGTGATACAATCCGGTCTTTTATTCCATCAAAGTCTATTTTTATAAGCTTTTCCTTGTCCTTTTGTTTTTTTGTTTTTTTGGATTTTCCTGAAGATTTAGAGGTTTTTATCTGTACTTCATCGTTTTCGGGTTTAAAAGGATTTACAGTATCTTTCGTCAAGAGTACAAGGAAAATTTTCGCCATATCAATGTAAGCATGATTCCACTCTGTCCAACTGTATATTGGTTTAAATTCCCTGTTTGATATAAAGACAATATACTTTCCGTCATCGCTGAAGATGGGGGAGTAGGAGCTATACCACCCTTCGGTAATTTCATATTTTTTATTTTGTGCGAGGGAGTAGACATATATTTTATTCATATCGTTTTCTTCGGTTTTGGAATAGGCTATCCACTTACTGTCAGGCGACCAAGAATAGTCCCGGATTTCCCATACATCGGATTGGTCTACATCTGTGATTTTGCCAGTTGAAATGTCTACGAATCTTAATCTTTGCCTTCTATCGGACCATAGTAGTTTTCTGGAATCGGGGGACCAGAGGATTTTGTATTTGTACGTCTCAGCGTTCCGGGTTATCTGTTTTGGGGGAAGTTTACCATCCTGAGGGACGATGTATATTTCGTCTTCGCCAGTCTTATCTGAAATGAAGGCTATCCATTTGCCATCAGGTGACCACACGGGATCTCTTTCGTGAACCCCGGGTGTTCTTATTAGGTTTCTAGTGATGCCATCTTTTTCTGGTAGAGTAAAAATGTCTCCCCTGGCGCAAAATACTGCCCTTTTTCCATCCGGAGAAATATCAAAGGATGTGATGTAATCCTTCACGTTGATGAGTTTGTCTCTTCCAATGCACATATCGTCTCTAATATAAACTGGGACTTTTTTGCATTCGCCAGTGTTGAGATCATACTTGTAGATGTATCCTCCGTATTCAAATACTATTGCATTTTTCCCAATAGAGGGGAATTTGATATCAAAATCGGTGAAGTAAGTAAGCTGTTTTGTTTCTTTTGTTTTCAAATCGTATACATAGAGGTTCATCCTTTTGTTTTTATCTCGATCTGATAGGAAATATATTTTATCACCATGCCACATTGGAATGATGTCCTGGGCTTCATTGTTTGTTATGTTTATCGTCTTTTTCGTGGTAAAATCGTATATCCAGATGACGTCTGCCATTCCACCACGGTACCGCTTCCAGGTTCTGAACTCTCTGAATATACGGTTATAAGCCAACTTTTTATCATCAGGAGAGAATGAACAAAACCCACCTCTTGGAAGTGGAAGTTCTTCAGGCATATTACCTTCTACGTCTACCGTGTATAATTGTCCTATGAATGGGTTGAACGAATGCATTCTTGATCGAAACACGATCTTGTTTGTAGTATTTGTCCATGTCATCACTATGTTGTTTGGACCCATGCGATCAGAAACATCATCGCGGGGGAGGGTAGCGGTATAGGTTAATCTTTTGGGAATGCCCCCGTCTGCTGGCATTAGGTAGACTTCTGTATTTCCATCATACTGTCCTGTGAAGGCTATCCATTTGCCATCGGGAGAGAATCGGGGAAACATTTCATACCCAATGTCAGAAGTTAGTTTTCGAGCCGTTCCTCCATCTGAAGATACTATGTACAGGTCTCCTGCGTAGCAGAAAACGATTTTGTCGTCGTAGATGGCGGGGAATCTCAAAAGCCTTGCCTCCTTTTGTACTTCCTGGGCTGAGACATGGCAAATAAGGACAAAGAGAACCATCAGCAAAGTTCTTTTCCGTCTCATTTTTCATACCTCCTTATATCTTATAAAATTCAAGTAATTTGCTTATCGAGAATTTCTCGTATTTTCTTTGACAGGTGTGGTTTAGGTAAGAATTTGATCTTATCAGCAAACTTGCCATTACATGTGATTTGTTCCTTTGAATATCTCGATGTAAAAAGTATTTTGATCTGTGGAAATCTTTCCTTTACCATTTCGTGCGTTTTTATCCTGTTGATTTCTGGTATTATGACGTCGGTAATTTTAGGATCAAAATCCCGTTTCGTTTGGTCACGTATTGTTAAAACTTTAGCACCATCTTTTGCTGTTGTAAGAGGGGTTCGGAGAGTTTCTAAAGCTGTTTTACAAACAGAATTTTCATCATCTTCTGTAAGAAGTGTTTTTTCTAAAACCGAATGATCTTTGTAGATGCATGTAGTTTGGACAGGTAATTTCAGTACTGGGACATTAAGATACCTGAGCTTTATTTTATAAGGGTTTGCGGAGATAGGAGTAGTACAGGTAACGTGAAAAAGAAAAGCGGGAACTAAAAGCTTGTTAAGAACTGAACATGAACTCATGCAAAAGCTCCCGATGTTAATTTCATATTATTGTTTGATAATGTAAAGGTTTTTTGGTGCTTACTGGCCTGGTCACCCCACGAAAAAATTGTATTATTTGAGGGTGAAAATTTGATGTAGAAGGATATAGTGGTAGGATTCTTAAAAAGGCTCACTTTTAGCAAACTGTAGGTGATAATTAAAAAAAGAGTACCCCGGTGAATTTGTAAAGGGCATATGTACATGGCAAATTTTAGAACTATAATAAGCTAAATAGACAAAACCGGCACGTTTTGTTCAAAATATTTCTCCCAGAATACTTAAGAGCCATGATGTGTTAGAGCTTAAAAACTGTTTACCATCCAGACTTGAGTAGCTGTTGTTAAATCTGGGTAAAAACAGAGGGTGACAAATTCTGGCTTGATTAGGATTCTCTTTGTTTAATTTTACCCCTACTTTATGACCTATCTGTTCAATAGAATCTGCTCCATCACATAGAAGTATAGTATCAAGGTTTTCAGCCTCTTTGTGACATAATGGTGGCTTCTGCCAGTTTTTTTTCATGCTCATCGTATATTTTTGCGGGGCCAGCGAAGAAGAGAAGTATTTTGAATAAAAGCTGAAAGTGATTGATACATTCCATATCCTGTAAAAAATCCAACAATCGGGTTATGATATTGAGGAAAGGCTGGTGTGTCAGGGAGTAATGCCGTTTTAGGGTAGAGCATAGCAAAGCTTCGGGGAATTCTGGGAACTGTAACGAAATTGGTGTAGTCTGGATAGGTTCTCGATGCGTGTTTTATATTTTCAACTTAGCTAAAAATTAATAATTTCCAGGTTAATTTAAATGTGCTGAAGAGGTTAGATATATGGCAAAGACCATCCAGGAGATTAATGAGAAAATTAAGCGTGGAAAGGCTGTGGTTGTTACCGCAGAGGAAATGATTGAT
>QNCQ01000021.1 GCA_003645825.1 Fidelibacterota bacterium | reverse complement strand
TTCTTGCAAAATTTCTTTTCAAAAATTAGCTTATGCTCCGGGATTTTTACCCAAAGATCTGATTCTCATTGGGATATTTCCATCTCAAAAGACTGTCAATAAAAAATTTCAGGAAACTGGAGACAGATTGTTGACAAAAAAATAAAGTGTGCTATAATGGCAACACGCTAAGCTGAAGCTTTTTGTCATTGATATATATTCTTTTAGGTTCCTCGAAAGAGGATTAAAAGGGAATCCTGTGTAATTCAGGAGTGGACCCGCCGCTGTAACCGGGGACGAAAGCTATAAAAAGCCACTGTTCCGATTTATCGGAATGGGAAGGCATAGCGAGTAGAATGATCCGGGAGCCAGAAGACCTGCCTAAAAGATAGAAATCTCACCTTACGCGGTTATAGGTGAGAAATTTGTTTTGGGGATAAAAAAGGGGAATCTCCAAATCAACAAAAATTGATTTGGAGATTCCCCTTTTTTTATAAGATTTACTTTGATGGGTATTACGCAAGAATAAGGAGCATTTTGCCGGCAGACAATGGTTAAAATAAAAAATCTTACTAAAAGATACCGAAATATAATAGCTGTTAACAATCTTAACTTGGAGATTAAAAAGCAGGAAATCTTTGGATTTTTAGGACCTAACGGTGCCGGTAAGACAACCACCATAAGGATATTATCGACCTTAACTCTACCGACTTCTGGCCATGTGTATATCAACGGATATGATGTGGTGAAAAATCCTATACGGGTAAAAAAAGAGATAGGGGTTATACATCAGACACATAACATTGACCCGGAACTTACCGGTTTTGAGAATTTAATTGTTCATGGACTACTATTTAAGATGAAAATTAGCGAGATAAAGCGAAAAACAGAGGAGTTGCTTGAGCTTATAGATTTAAAAAAAGACATAAATAGACCTGCAGGTAAATATTCTGGTGGGATGCGTCGACGACTTATCATAGCCCGTGCTCTTTTGCACAGTCCCAATTTATTAATTATGGATGAGCCAACAACGGGTCTGGATGTCTACACAAGAAGAAAAATATGGAGATTAATAAAAAGAATAAGAAATGAAGGCAGTACCGTTTTTTTTACCACCCATTATATAGAAGAAGCAGAGTATCTGTCGGACAGAGTGGGGATAATAGACAAGGGGAAGTTAATAGCATTAGGTTCTCCTGTAGAGTTAATAAACAATTTTGGAAAAGTAGCCGTAGATATAGAGGACTTCCAGGGTCCAAGGATTGAATTCTTCAACACCAGAGAAGATGCAGCTAAGTTTCTCTCCGGGATAGATAAAAATGCAATAGTACGTACAACAAATTTAGAGGATGTGTTCATAAAATTAACAGGTAAAAGAGTTAATCCGAAATCGGATCAAAGAGAACAATAAAGAAAAATGAAACCACTGATAGCCATTGTATTTCGTGAAATACTCATTCTGAAGAGAAGATTTATTAAACAACTCCTTTCCTTTTCCGTATCACCTCTTCTATTTCTGATTACATTTGGATGGGGTCTTAGAGATAAACTCAGTATCAAAGGATTACCTTACGTTGTTTTTATCTTACCAGGATTAATTGCTACGAGCAGTATGCGGCAGAGTTTTGCCTTATCAACTGAGATAAATATATCCAGATTTTACTGGAAAACATTCGATGAAATCCAATCCACTCCTATTACAGATTTATCTTATACCATGGGTGAAGTAATTAGTGGAATGATCCGGGGGTGGCTGGCTACTCTGGTAATTATGGTGATTTCTCTGATTTTCAGAGTGGTTATTCCTATAAATAATATACTCTTCATCTTATCTGTTTCACTTAATGCATTTATTTTTTCCTCAATGGCAATTATCACCTCAATGGTCGTAAAAGCTCACGCTGACCAGGGAATGTTAAATAATTTTGTAATCACTCCAATGGCTTTTCTCTGTGGAACCTTTTTCCCTTTAAAACATTACCCTTTTTGGGTAAGACAAATTGTATATCTTCTACCATTGACACATTCAACTAGAGCTATAAGGGCCTCAGTTTTGGGTTACCCGTTTCCCTACTATTCACTTTTTTACATGGTAGCTTTTGCCTGCATTAGTTTTATTATAGCTGTGCGTGTGATAAAAAAATCAAAAGACTGAAGAGAAAACTCAAAATAAGTCTGGAAGGAGGTGTAAATGATGATATCGTCAAGA
This sequence comes from Fidelibacterota bacterium, assembly GCA_003645825.1. Classification (GTDB taxonomy): domain Bacteria; phylum Fidelibacterota; class UBA2242; order UBA2242; family B5-G15; genus B5-G15. The sequence continues at coordinate 11,335 of QNCQ01000021.1, read as the reverse complement.
TTTTCATCCAGCATAACAGGCTCCGCGATCTGGAGGAATTGCTGCGGTTATTTTCAACAACCTCGTAATAACAGAAAAGAGAAAAAAATTAAAAAAGGAGATAATTAAAAATGAGAAAAATGTTAGTAGGGTTAGCTGTCTGTTTTCTTGCCTTAACTTTTGTTGGATGGATGGGAGAAGTTGCATCCATTTCTGCAGCTACACAGGAGAAGGAAACAATAACTATCATCGATGAAATGGGAAGATACGTGGAAGTACCTTCTCCCCCAGAAAGAATTGCCTGTCTCGTTCCAGCTGCGGCAGAGGTAATTTGTGCCTTGGGAGACGAGGATAAGATTGTTGCTCGTAGTAATGACTGTAATTTTCCTCTTTCTCTTAAAGAAAGGCTCAGTGTGGGTCCCTTTCGAACAGTTAATTTAGAGCTGTTACTTGAACAAAAACCAGATATAGTAATTACCAGAACGGTCTTATTTAAGAAGGAAATAAGAGACAAAATAGAGATGGCCGGTATACCCGTGGTTCAATTCTGGAGCATTGAACTGGATACTGTACTCCCTATGATAAAGAAAATGGGATTAATTCTGGATAAAAAAGAGAAAGCTGAGGAGCTGGCAGGATTCATAGAGAATTATGCGAATCTTATCCAGGAACGTACCAGGAAGTTAAAACCGGAGGAGAAACCCTCAGTCTTCTTTCAGAGTATGGGACATATGTATTGGACTGTTAATGCTGACACTGCCGGGCATCGCCGCATAACTGCCGCCGGAGGAATAAATATCGCCGCTGGTGAGCCAGTAAAAGTTCCCCGTGTGAGTGCGGAGTGGGTGTTGGAAAGAAATCCCGATATCATCGTATATAGTTATCTGAAAGCACGAGAATCAGCTAAAGTTCCCTCTCCTGAAGAAATGAAAAAGATTCGAGATGAGATAATGAATGAACCCGGTTTGAGAGAAACAAAAGCGGTAAAAGAAGGAAAGGTCTATATTATTGATACAAGACTTATAACTGGTCCCCGTTCAATAATTGGGTTCCTCTATTATGCCAAGTGGTTTCATCCTGAGCTTTTTAAAGACATCGGTCCTGAGGCTGTCCATAAGGAGATGCTTCAGAAATTCTACGGGATCGAATTAGAGAGAACATGGGTCTATCCAGAACAGTAAACTTAAAATTTTTAGTTGTGGAGGTACTTAATGCACCAGCGAGATAGATTAATCTATCCTTTTAGTGCTATTGTGGGACAGGAGAAGATGAAAAAGGGATTACTCCTTAACGCTATTAACCCAAAGATTGGAGGGATTCTTCTTCGAGGTGAGAAAGGAACAGCTAAATCCATAGCTGTGCGAGCTCTAACTCATCTTCTTCCCCAAATTGAAGTAGTAGCTGATTGTCCTTTTCACTGTAACCCTCACGACGAGAACAACTTATGTGATATCTGTGCTATGAGGATAGCTAAGGGTGAAAAACTCAGTGTCTCTACAAGGCAGATACCACTTGTAGAATTGCCAATAGGGGCTACTGAGGATAGAGTTGTAGGTACACTTGATATCGAAAGAGCAATCAAGACAGGAAAAAAGCATTTTGAGCCAGGGCTTCTTGCTGCCGCTAATCGAGGTATCCTGTATATTGATGAGGTAAATCTCTTAGATGACCATTTGGTAGATGTATTGCTTGATGCGGCTGCTATGGGAGTAAACTATGTGGAACGAGAGGGAATATCTTTCAGCCACCCGGCACAGTTCATCTTGGTGGGCACTATGAATCCTGAAGAAGGTGAACTTCGCCCTCAGCTTTTAGATCGTTTTGGCCTGGCAGTGGATATTAAGGGCATCCCTGACCAGGAAGATCGAGCAAAAATAGTTAGACAACGCGTAGCCTTTGAAAAAAATCCTCTATCCTTTATTGCTGCCTGGGAAGATGAACAAAAAAGATTACGAGAGCAAATTGAGAAAGCTAAAAAATTACTCCCAAAAGTGCATCTGGGAGAGGAAATGTTAAAACTCATTACTCAAATTTGCATCGATTTTGGTGTTGATGGTCATCGTGCCGATATTGTAATGTATAAAACTGCTGTTACCCTCGCTGCTTATTACGGAAGAGATGAGGTGTGTAAAGAGGATGTCAAGGAAGCGGCTGAGCTGGCTCTCCTTCATCGCCGTCGTCGCCAGCCTTTCCAAGAACCGAAGTTAAACCAAGAGCAAATTGAAAAGAGTATTCAAAAATGGCAGGAGGATAAAAGTAGTCAAGGTCAAAGTCAAAACGAAGAAAACCAATCTCAAGAGAAGCAAAAAGAAAAACCGGATATTTCTCCAGACAACGATGCTCCTTCCGGCACTCCTTTCTCTGGTAAAGATTCTGGTGATTTACCTGATGAAGGAGAGAAATCTGGAAAAGAACGAGTCTTCCAGGCTGAGTTACTATACCAGGTGAAACGGATAGCTGCGCCGGTTTCGGATCAGGTCTTTCGCAGTCAAACAGGGCGAAGGTCAAAGAGCAGAACCAACTCTAAGACGGGACGCTATGTAGATAGCCTTATCCCCAGGGAAAAAATTACCGATTTAGCATTTGATGCCACTTTGCGAGCAGCAGCCCCTTTTCAGGTTGGAAGAAAAAAAGAATCATCCAGTCAAAATGCCCTGATCATAAAGAAGTATGACTTACGTGAAAAGGTGCGGGAAAAGAAGATAGGCAATCTCATTATGTTTATTCTTGATGCCAGTGGCTCAATGGCTGCTGAAGAAAGAATGGTAGCTACCAAGGAAGCAGTACTATCACTCTTACTCGATGCCTATCAGCGGCGGGATCAAGTGGGAATGGTTGTTTTCCGGGGAGAAAAAGCAGAACTGGTGTTACCTTTCACTAATAGTGTGGAGCTGGCTCAAAAACAGCTAAGCGAACTTCCAACTGGCGGACGGACACCTTTGGCTCATGGTCTTAAGCTGGGACTGGATACCATTAAGAAGCACTTGAGAAAAGACAAGTACGCTGTCCCTCTTCTGGTTTTAGTTTCCGATGGGAGGGCAAATGTTAGTTTCGATGGTGACGATCCTGTCGAGGAGGCAAAGAAGGTAGCCCGTGAGATAAAAGCGGCAAATATCAAGTCAATCGCTATTGATACTGAGCAGGGCTTTGTTACTTTCGGGCTGGTAAGGCAAATTTGTAGCGAGTTGGGAGGAATCTATCTACGACTGGAAGAGCTAAAATCTGGTCCTATAGTTTCCGCTGTTCAGAAGAGTCTGGGCTATAGAGAAAAAAATGAAATGGTGGATGAAGATGGGAAGCGTAACTGAGGTCATTATAACAAAAAGAAGGGGGTGATAGAATGTAATTTTAAGAGTAAAATTTGCAGCGACAAAGATAATGATTATGCCGATAGAGGACTTGTCGTAGTTACTGAAATTTAGTTAAAAAAAAGAAAAGAGGAGCATTTAATGAAAAGTAAAAAAGTGAGAATAGTTTCAATTATACTAATGATGGTTATGCTGTTAGTATCGCTACCGATAGCCTGCTATGCCGAAGAGGTATCGATAAAGAAGAAAATGATTACTGTCATTGACGACGAGGAACAATATGTTGAAATCGCTTGCCCGCCCAGGCGCATAGTTGTTCTTCATAGAGAAGCAGCCGATATTCTCTATGCCTTGGGCTGTAAAGACAGCATAGTAGGACGTAGTATGAGGATGACAACTGTACCTTCATTGAAGGCGAAAAAAGTAGTGGGCGGGGAAGCAGCACCGGCCGTCGAGTTGATTATGAAGCTCAATGCTGATCTGGTTATCCCATCCGGATGCGGTTCACTGAGATATGAACTGAGAGATAAGTTAGCAAGTGTCAAAATCCCTGTTCTTATGATGAACCACATTGTAGGTATAGACGAACTTAAAGCAAAAGTAAGCCTGCTCGGGTTGATTATGGACAAGAGAGAAGTCGCTGGTAAACTCCTCGAATTTATTGACAATTATTATGAGCTGGTTAGATCACGCGTCAAAGACCTAAGACCAGACCAGAAGCCCCGGGTTTTGTTTCTGTGTGGTCATTCCAAAAGTCCCTGGGGAGTTCATGGTAGCGAGAGCACACGAGCTAACAAGTTGCTCATTCCTGCTGGAGGAATAAGTGTCAGCGCGAATCTACCATACTTTATGCCTACTGCCAGTCAGGAATGGTGTATGCAGCAGAACCCTGACATTATCTATTATGACCCCTTCGCCCGGAATATCAAGGGAGGATTGGAGTCTATCAGGGATGAGATTATGAACCGACCTGGGCTTAAAGAGACAAGGGCAGTACGGGAAGGTAAGGTTTATGTCTGTACCTGGAGTAGTGAAAGTGGTCTTTGGCAAATCGTCGGGTTTGTCTATATGGCTAAATCTCTGCATCCCGAGCTATTTGAGGATATTGATCCGTGTGAGGTAAAACAAGAAGTTGCCAGGTTAATATATGGTGAGGAGCAGATGATTAATGACCCAATCTCTTTTTATAAGTGGTGGTAAATCTGGGTTTAACCAGTCAGTGGGGATTTTTTGTTCCCACTGACTAGCAACACAAGATAGGTGATTAAAATAGACGAGGGGAAATTTAGAGGATGAACACAGATAACTTAGTTCAAAACATTGAAGATATTTACAGCAGCTCGACACGCAGAAAAACGTTAGTAATCATTGGAATCATAACAACAGACGTAGCTTTAGCCCTTGTATCACTCAGGTTAGGAGCATTACCCATAACAGTGAGAAAAATAGCATCAGTAATAATTTCCAAGACATTCCCCTTCCTTGACAACAATAGCTTGACGCTTTTCGAGCGGGTGGCAGTGATAGATATCCGCCTCCCTCGCATCATTATGGCCATAGTCTGCGGTATTGGTTTTGCTGCCACTGGAACGGCAATGCAGGGAGTATTGCGAAATCCCCTAGTTTCTTCAATGACTTTGGGACTCACTCAGGCAGCGGGATTTGGAGCAGCATTAGCTATCGTCTTAGATTTGGGCCTCATCGGCGGCCGATACCTGATAACGGCAAATTCCTTTCTCCTCTGCCTTGTCTGTTTGGGGTTCATTTATGGTATAGTCCGCCTACGGGGAGCTTCGCCGGAAACTGTAATTCTGGCAGGGATAGCGATTGGATTTCTTTTTTCTGCCATGCTTTCCTTCATGGAGTACATTGCCTCAGAGGAGCAGATTAAAGAGCTGGTCTTCTGGCTAATGGGAGGGATATATATTGCCAGTTGGCCGATATTAGCTTTCATTACACCGGTAATCTCAATTTCTACGGTGGTCCTGTGGCGCCATTCTTGGAACTTGAATATTATGTCAGCTGGAGAGGAGGTAGCAAGGAGCCTGGGAATCAACACCGAGCAGGTAACGAGGATGTGCATGGTGCTGTCAGCCCTGATAACTGCAACTATTATCTCCTTCACGGGTATAATTGGTTTCATTTGCCTGGTTGCTCCTCATATAGCAAGGATGATTATAGGGGCAGACCACCGCTTCCTTTTCCCAGCATCCTGTGCTGTGGGTGCTTTGCTTCTCCTGGGAGCAGATACCATATCAAGAACGCTGATATTCCCAGCCGAGATACCGGTGGGGATCACTACCTCGCTCATCGGCATCCCTTTCTTCCTTTATCTCATTATTAGGAGAAGGAGGCTACAATGGCAATGAATTTAGAGGTACGAGGTATATCTTTTCGCTATGGAAGTATCACTGCTCTTGATGGTGTAGATTTAACGGTCGATGCTGGTGAGATAGTAAGCATTGTTGGCCCCAATGGTTCAGGTAAAACTACGTTGCTCAAATGCATTGATAACATCTTGAGACCAAAGAGTGGAGTTGCACTTATTATGGGCAATGACATCAATAAGTTGAGCTTAAAAGAGATATCTAAAACAATAGGTTATGTTCCTCAAACGTCAGTTAGGACTATTTTTCCCTTTACAGTGTTTGACCTGGTGCTCATGGGCAGGAAGCCATATATCTCCTGGGAGGTTAGCAAGAGAGATAGACGGATTGTGGCTGAAACGCTTGATTTTCTTGGTATTAGCGAACTTGCTATGCGCTATGTAAGTGAGCTGAGTGGAGGAGAGCAACAGAAGGTGCTGCTCGCTCGGGCCCTGGCTCAAGAGCCACGAGTCCTACTCATGGATGAGCCAACGAGTAACCTTGACATTAAACATCAACTTGAAGTCTTGAGCATAACTAAGCAGATGGTAAAAGAGAAATCTCTGGCAGTGGTGATGGCAATACATGACCTTAACTTGGCTTGCCGGTTCTCAGATAGAATAGCTATGCTTAAACGTGGAAAGCTATTTGCCGTGGGTACGCCTGAAGAAGTATTGACCGAGGCTAACATTAAAGAGGTTTACGAAGTAGAAGTCAAGGTATTTAAGGATGACGGGCGGGGATATCCCTATATAGTACCCCTGTCCGCGGCTTGAATAATGGGAAATTTAATCAGGAGATAGAGGATGCTAAGGATTGCTTATTTTGCCGGGGTGGATCTGGACATAAATCCGCTAACCTCGGCCTTATACAGAGTTAGAAAAGAATATGGCAACATACTGGAGGTTTGTGCTCGCAGTGCTCTTGATCTTTCTAATACCTCTATCAGAATAACTTTTCTGGAGTTTGCTATTGGTGCAGATATCATCATATTTCATTTCATGGGAGGTAAGGATTCGTGCCCTGAATTTGACTCCATGGTGGAAAAGTTAAAGGGAAAGGTTAACATCCAGATTGAAGGTAACTCGCCTGATGCTGTGGCGCTTGCACGAGAGCTAAACACTATGCCTGACGAAGATAGTCAGCTTATCTCTAAATATATCCGATATGGTGGGGAGGATAATTACTTTAATCTCTTTCTCTTCCTTGCCAATCGTCTCAAAAGAAAGAATTTTGAGGTAGCACCTCCAATAGAGCTCCCCTGGGAAGGTATCTATCATCCTGACTTTAGAGGAATCCCCACTCGCGATGAATATCTGAAGAAAAAGTACTCCTCCGAAAAATTGACCCTGGGTATCCTGTTCATGCGCCGGTTCTGGGTTGACGGGAATACGAATTATTTCGATACTGTGATTCGTGAGGTTGAAAGTCAAGGGGCAAATGTTATCCCTGTGTTTGTGCATGGAGTAAAGGATGTGGAGATTGGAAATAGAGGAGTGGTAGAAGCGGGTATGGACTATTTCATAAAAGACGGAAAGACAATCATTGATGCTCTCATTACCCTTCTACCCATGTTCAATCCGATGATTTTTACCGATCCCTCCCTCGGAGAAGAAAATGCTCATCTTCTGCGCAGGCTGAATGTTCCTGTTATTCAAGGAATAGGTACACTGGGTAAACTGGAGGATTGGCAGGAGAGCTTACAGGGTTTAAATCCCATAGATGTTGCCGTAAGTGCTGCTCTGCCCGAGTTAAATGGAGTTCTGATAACGGTCACAGTAGCAGGGAGAAAATACTCCAGTATTGACCCTTTGACAGGAACTAAGATAGTTAGATATGAACCAGTTCCGGAGAGAATTAACAAGCTGGTGCGTCTTGCCCTTAAGTGGGCAAGACTGAGGCATATACCTAACCAACAAAAGAAGATAGCCATTATCCTTCATAACTACCCACCCAGAAATGATGCTATCGGCAATGCTTTCGGACTCGATACACCCGTGTCGGTATGGAACCTCCTCAGGGATATGAAAAATGCTGGGTACCATCTGGATTATATGCCAGAGGATGGGCAGGATTTAATTGAAAGAATTATCGAACGGGCTACCAATGACCGCAGATGGGCTAGTGCGGAGGAACTAGCAGAAAGGGCAGTAGATAAGATATCCGGCAAATTATGCATCCAGTGGTTTGAGGAACTTCCGCAGGAGGTTCAGGAAAAGATGATGAGTGACTGGGGTAAGCCGCCAGGAAAAGCTTTCAACTACAGGGGCGACCTGCTCATCCCGGGATTAATCAACGGCAATATCTTCATCGGACTTCAGCCTCCTCGTGGTTTTGGTGAAGATCCCTCGGCTATTTATCATAACCCTGACCTATCTGTTCCCTATCATTATCTTTTTTATTATCGCTGGATCAGGGATGTATTCAAAGCTGATGCAGTGATGCATATCGGTATGCATGGCTCTCTGGAGTGGCTACCAGGGAAAAATGCCGGTCTCTCCCGGAACTGTTTCCCTGATATAGCCATCTCAGATCTGCCAAATATTTATATATACATTATGAATAATCCCTCCGAAGGGACTCAAGCCAAGAGACGCAGCTATTGCTGTATTATTGATCACCTCATTCCGGTAATGCATAATGCCGATGTCCATGGTGAGACAGCAGAGCTAGAGGTTCAGTTGAACGATTATTACCATGCTAAAACTGCCGACCGAGAAAAACTTCCCTATCTGCGAAAGCTAATATGGGAGAAGGTGTGTCAGGCAAAACTAAATCATGACCTTGAGATAGATGAAGAGACGGCAAACCTGGATTTTGATGCATTTCTCGAAAAGCTACACAGTTACCTCTACGACCTTAAAGACACCCAGATAAGGGATGGATTGCATACCTTGGGAGAACCACCAACTAACTCCCGTCTGGATGAATTTCTGGTGGCTCTGACCCGACTAAGCAACGGAAGCGTCCCCTCACTGAGAAAGTCTATTGCCGAACTTAAGGGATACGACTATGATTATCTGCTGGCAAACAAAGGAAAATTAAACTCCGATGGCAGAACCTGCGGCGCCATTATTGAAGAATGTGAGAAGCTTGCCCTGCAGCTTATGCAGAGGTTTCACAGTAAAGGGTTCGCCTTGGATATCATAGATGATCTGATGATCGAGGTACTGGGAAATACCGATTCCAATATTAGAACAGTTCTAGAATATATTGCTAGTTCCATAGTACCCAATGTTGAAGCCACCACTGAAGAACTTACCAATACCTTACTGGCTGCCAGCGGATACTATATTCTTCCTGGGCCCTCTGGTACTCCCACCAGAGGGATGGCTGATATCCTTCCTAGTGGGAGAAACTTCTATTCAGTTGACCCTCGTACAATACCTTCACCTGCTGCCTGGAAGGTAGGTGTTGCCCTGGGTGATGCGCTATTAGAGCGCTATCTGAAAGATGAAGGAAGGTATCCTGAAAATATTGGAATGGTAGCAATGGGAGTAACACAGATGCGTACCAAGGGTGATTGCGTAGCGGAGGCTTTGTACCTGATGGGCGCCAGGCCAGTATGGGAAGGAGGAAGTGGAAGGGTTAAGGGGATCGAGGTTATTCCTCTCGAGGAACTGGGTCGTCCACGTATTGATGTCACCCTCCGTATTAGCGGGAGTTTCAGAGACGCTCTCGAATGCGTGATTCACCTTATAGATGATGCGGTAAAACTCATAGCCAGCTTGGATGAGCCACATGAGAAAAATTATTTAGCCAAGCATGTAGCTGAACAGATTAAGGAAAAAGTATCCCAAGGAGTTGATCGTGAGCAGGCCAGAGAAGAAGCCTGTTACCGTATTTTTGGGAGCCGGCCAGGTAGTTATGGTGCTGGCGTTAGTGAATTGATTGACTCTAAAAACTGGAATAACGATCAGGATTTGGGAAATGTTTATCTTGCTTGGGGTGGCTATGCTTACGGCAGAAAACAGTACGGAGTAACAGCGATGGAACAGTTCAAACAGCGCCTTAGCTCTCTGGATATAGTAACTAAGAATGAAGACACTAAAGAATGGGATATGATGGATGCCGACGATTTCTACTCCTATCACGGGGGGATGATTGCCGCAGTTAGAGCATTCAAGGGAGAAATGCCTCAATGCTACACCGGTGATAGTTCTGATCCGGAACGGGTGCAGGTCAGGAGTACAGCAGAGGAAGCCAAGCGTGTCTTTCGTTGCCGTATTCTAAACCCTAAGTGGATTGAGAGTATGAAACGTCATGGTTACAAGGGAGCTGGCGATCTATCTCGAGCAGTTGATATAGCATTCGGCTGGGATGCCACCGCCGAGGTTCTGGAAGACTGGATGTACGAGGAGTTAGCGAGGAAATATGCTTTAGACAAAGATATGCAGCAGTGGTTCAAGGAAGTCAACCCCTATGCTCTTCAGAACATTGCCGAAAGACTCCTGGAAGCTATCGAGAGAGGTATGTGGCAGGCAGAAAAGAAGATGAAGCAAGAGTTACAGAATATTTACCTGGATATTGAAGGGGTACTGGAAGAAAGCCAATCAAAGACGGCAGGCAATACCTAAGAGAAAGGAGGTTTATGCTATGAAAAGCAAACCGATAGGATTGTTGGTATCTACAGCTATAGTACTAATTCTAGTACTAATGCCGATAGTTGGCTGTAGTGGGGAAGAAAAAGAAAGGGTCGCCTCTGATGCTAAAAGTATCAAGCTGGTAGGAGCAATAACTGAAACCATTGAACTTACATTTTTTTCCAAGGGAGCCAAGACCAAATGCCATGGAACTACCTGTAAATTCATAGAACAAGACGGTAAAACAAGTGTCTACGTTGGTGTCCCCTTATGGTTAATGTGCGGCTGGGTAGATGACAACATCAAACATGGTAGTGGCGCCTTCAATGATGAACTGGCTCAAAAAGGTTATCGGGTAGTTATAATTACAGCCGATGGACAAATGGCGGTCTTTGATAGCAGAAAGATACGGCGAAATAATAATGTCATATTGGCGAACAAAGTAGGTATTAAGTCTATCAAGGACTACCCGACACTGGTTTCTTCCGATCCTGGGCAGATTCTGAAGTTAAAAAGGGTAGTGGAAATCCGACTTGAATTTGAGTAAATCAATCAGGGAAAGAAATGTAGGGTAAGTATGAAAAAGAGAATTCTTAGGGTAGGATTTACTGGGATAAAGGGAGAGATTATTTTTCATGAATTTAGAGAAGTTCCTGTAAAAACCCTGCTTTTCACCTTTTTGGAGAAGAGAAGAGTCTTGAGTACGAGAGATGGTTTCCGGAAAGTCAAAGTAGTTGGTGAAAACTCTTGTCCTCCGAAGCTCTGGGAATTCGTTCATCAAAATTTTGATAATTATTTTAAAGGGATTCTAAACACACTTTCTCTCAAAAAAGAAGAAGTTGCTTTTCTATTTACTGGAGCAGATGTAGAAAGAGGAGTTTTGAAAAGTGCCAAGGAAAATGAGTCTAAAATTTTAACCTTTGTTACTACTGATGTAAAGACTAATGCCATGCGGGCAGGGCAGGATAAACCTCGAGGGAAAAGAAAAAAAATTTCACCGGGAACAATAAATATTTTTCTTTTTACTGAAGATAGCCTCTCTGAAGCAGCAATGGCTCGTTCTTTAATAACTATAACTGAAGCAAAGGTTGAAGCACTC
>QNCQ01000020.1 GCA_003645825.1 Fidelibacterota bacterium | reverse complement strand
TGCCCTTGATAGGTTAAAAGAAAGTGAAGAGCGGTACAGATCAGTGGTTGAATATTCTCATGAGGGTATTGTGATAGTTGATGCCCGGTTTAGGATTGTTTTTGCTAATTCCGTTGTAGAGAGGATGTCCGGATATCATGCCCAGTATTTAGTCGGGAAAGATTTTAGAGAGTTTTTGACGAAGAAGAGTCTCTTGGTAGTATCCCGGCATTATAGGTTGAGACAAAAAGGAATACTGGTTCCACTGAAATATCCGATGGAGATAATTTGTAAGGATGGGAGTATTAAGCTATGTGAAGTAAGTTCTACCGCTTTTAAAGACAGTAAAGGTAAAGTTTACACTATAGTGCATCTTCTGGATGTAACTGAAAAAGAAATGGCTGAGAAGAGAATCCGGCTTTTAACATCACAGATTGAAAAGTTCAGCAGGATATCTGCGGATATACTTACCATAGAAGATAAGAAAGAGCTATTTTCAAAAATGTGTAATGCGATTGTTGAAATATCAGATTTTGATAGAGTACTTATTTTTGTATTTACCTCGAGTCCCCCATATAAGGAAATGTGTGGTTACCAAGGATATAGTAAAGGTGAGATAGAACAATTTTTGAACATAGGATTTAGAAAAGAAGATTATCTCAAGATTTTCCAGAAAGGCATACAGCTTGGGGAACAGTCGAGTTATATTCCCCGAACCATGAAGTATGTGTTGAAGAACATGGACATAGAAATGGTAAGGACTGAACATTCGGAAGGCGGAAAATTATGGTACAAAGAAGATAATCTTTTTATTGCCCTGAAAAACAAAAGGGAAGATATAATAGGGTTTGTCTTGTTGGGAGTAGTTAGAAACGAAGTTGTCCCTACGGATGATGTTATCAGACCACTTGAAATATTTGCGAATCATATATCACAGATAATCCAGCTTCGCCGGATAGAGGAAGAAAGGGAACGAGTGCAAAAATTTCTTGCACAGTCTGAAAAGATGAGAGCTTTAGGGGAGGTAGCAAGTGGTGTGGCTCATGATTTTAATAACCTGTTAAGTACTATTCTGGGCAGAACACAGCTTCTTTTGAACAAAGTGGGTAAAAGTGGGCTTGAGGAAGATTTAAAGATAATAGAAAAAGCGGCATTTGATGGAACGGAGACAATAAGAAGAATTCAGAATTTCACAAGGTTAACAGGGAATGATGAGGGTAGCCCGGTAGACATAAGACAGGTCGTGGAGGACAGCATCATTTTCAGTAAAGGGAGGTGGAAAGACGAAGCGCGGAAAGTTGGTAAGAAGATAATGTTTCACACCAATTACGAAGGGAGATATTTAGTGAGAGGCAGAGAAGGAGAGTTAAGAGAGGTTTTTACAAATATTTTATTTAATGCCATAGATGCTATGCCTGAAGGGGGAAATGTTTACATTAATGTTAGGCCTTGGGGAAGATTTGTGGAGGTTAGTATCAGGGATGATGGCATTGGTATGGATAAGGAGACGTTAGATCGTGTATTCGAACCTTTTTTTACTACCAAGGGCGAAAGAGGATCTGGACTTGGATTGAGTATGGTATACGGCATAGTGAAGAATCATGGGGGTGATGTTATAATTGAAAGTGAGCCAGGCAAAGGAACCAATGTAAAAGTGAGATTACCGATAACCGATGAAGAAAGGCGTCAAGATATAGGAGAAAAGGAGAAATATAAAGAGAAACCTTCTTTCCCTGTTCTAAATGTTCTTGTGGTAGATGACGAAGAGGGGCCAAGAAATGTTTTGCGTGATATTTTGTCTATTTATGGTATGAAGGTTACTATAGCTTGCGATGGTAAAGAAGGAATTGAGGTCTTTAAAAGGGGAGGGAACATTTCTCTTGTTTTTACTGACTTAGGGATGCCAGGTATGTCTGGTTGGGATCTGGCAAGAGAAATTAAAAAACTAAACAGTGAGGTAAAGGTAGTGCTGGTGACAGGCTGGGATGTTAATCTTAGCTCTGAGAGAGGAAGTGTAGAAAAAGTTGTGGATGAGGTGGTGGTAAAACCTTTTGATATAGAGAAAATAGCAGATGTTATTAAAAAGCTTTTTTAGAAGAATTGCGAAATTTTTATGATACTTAACTATTATAGGTGGAGATATGAAGATAGTGAAATCTTTTGTGGTGGAACCCTCTGTTCCTGAGAGTATTAGCAGGATAAAGGAGTTGGCGTATAATTTGTGGTGGACATGGGAGGCAGATGCGAGAGATCTTTACAGGCGTCTTGATATGGATTTGTGGGAAAAGGGCAACCATAATCCGGTGTATGTTTTAAACAATGTGGATCAGAAAGTTCTTGAGGAAAGAGCTTCTGATGATAGTTATCTTTATTTGTACAAGCGGGTTCTGGACAAATATGATCAGTTTTTAAACAAAACCCCATGGTTTAAGAAGAAAAATAGATTCGTAGATCGTTTTAGGGTTGCGTATTTTTCTATGGAATATGGTTTGACGGAGTGTTTGCCTATATATTCGGGGGGGCTTGGAGTTCTTGCCGCTGATCATTTAAAAAGCGCTTCTGAGCTGGGTATTCCGATGGTGGGGATTGGCCTGCTTTACAGAAGGGGATACTTTAAGCAAAAGCTTAATGTTAATGGATGGCAAGAGGAGGAATATAAGGAATATGATTTTTACAGCATACCTGTCTTGCCGTGGGTAAACGAGGACGGTTCTCCGGTGATGATTGAAATAGATTTTCCAGATAGAAAGGTTCCGGCGCGTGTCTGGAAGGTATTGATAGGGCGTATAGTGCTCTATTTACTTGATACTGACATCCCTGAGAATAAGGAAGATGACAGGAGGATTACCGCTACTCTATATGGAGGCGATCTGGAAATGAGAATCCAGCAGGAGATTGTTTTGGGTATGGGCGGCACGAAGCTGGTTGAAACGTTAGGGGATGGGAATGTAGTCTATCATCTTAATGAGGGACATTCTGCGTTTTCGGCTCTGGAAAGGGTAAGGACGATTGTTAGAAAGGAGGGATTAGACTTTTATGAGGCTCTGGAGGTAGTAAAAGCTGGGACGGTATTTACTACTCATACCCCCGTCAAGGCGGGCATCGATGTGTTTCCACCGGAGCTTATGGAAAAATATTTTAGCGGATATTGCAAGGACGTGGGTATAAAGCTGGAAGAACTCTTGAAACTAGGGAGAAAGAATAAGGAATCTTGCGATAAGGGTTTCTCAATGGCGATCCTTGCTATAAAGTTATCCAACAAGGTAAACGCAGTAAGCAAGTTGCATAGAAATGTCTCCAAAAGGATGTGGCGAGAGCTATGGGAAGGATTTGTAGAGGAGGAGGTTCCCATAATACACATTACTAATGGGATTCATCAGCCTTCATGGATATCCAAGGAGATGTCTGATTTGTATGATAGATATATTGGACCGAAGTGGAAAGAAGAACCGGCGGATCGCTCAGTATGGGAAAAGGTGGATGATATCCCGGATATTGAGCTCTGGTACACACATGAGCGGCGGAAAGAAAGGCTTATTGCTTTTGCACGGAGGAAGCTAAAAGAGCAATACATAGCTATGGGCAAGACAAAGTCCGAAATTGAAAAAATAGATTCTGTTCTTAATACTGAGGCTCTGACGATAGGATTTGCAAGGCGATTTGCTGCTTACAAGAGGGCTACTCTTCTCTTTAGGGATCCTGATAGGCTTGCAAAAATATTGAGTAATAAAGAAAAGCCTGTCCAGATAATAATTGCTGGGAATGCTCATCCAAAGGATGTAGAAGGGAAAAAATTAATAAAGAAGATTATAGACATCTCTATGGAAGAGCCATTTCGTCAGAGTGTGGTGTTCCTTGAGGGTTATGATATCAACATAGCCAGGTATATGCTTCAAGGGTGTGACGTGTGGCTTAATAATCCCAGGCGTGGTTTGGAGGCTTGTGGTACAAGCGGGATGAAAGCTATTGCCAATGGTGGCATTCATGTTAGCACCTTGGATGGTTGGTGGGATGAGGCATACTCTCCTGAAATTGGCTGGGCGATAGGTAAACGAGAGGAGTATGCTGATCAGGATTACTGGGATGAACAGGATTCAAATGCTCTCTATGAAATTCTTGAAAAGGAGATTATCCCTATGTTCTTTGATAGAGACAAAAATGGTTTACCACGCAGATGGATAAAGTTGATGAAAAGCTCAATGATAGAAGTATGTCCGGTGTTCAATACTAACAGGATGCTGTATGAGTATACTTTCAATATGTATTATGAGTCTTTTAAGCGGATGAGCCAGCTGAAAAAAGAAGGTTATAGGCTTTCGCGGGATTTTGCCGGCTGGAAAAAGAAGGTGAAAAATTCATGGAAAGAATTGAAGATCCTAAGAGTTGAAGATAGTAAATCTCAGAGATTTAATATCAAGGATGTTTTAAATGTGAGGGCTGTTGTTGATCTGGGCAGTCTGACTCCGGAGGATGTGGATGTTCAGGTGTACTTTGGTAAAATAGGTCCTAATCAGAATATTGTTGACGGTAAGTTTGTGAGCATGAAACTGGAATCCAGCTTAGGTAATAATTACCATTACGTTGCTGACATATCTGGTTGGAAAAGCGGCCTTAATGGATATTCTATAAGAATAGTACCAAGGTATAGTAACCTTGGGATCGTATGTGAAGGTAGTTTAGTTTGCTGGTATAGTTAAAATTTCTTTAATTTGTATTGGAAAAGTTGATATGTCTGTAATTGAAGGTAAAAAAGCTAAAGAGATTTTAAAGAAGGCAGAGTTTATTGCTGTTCTTACAGGATCAGGTATTTCTGCAGAGAGCGGAATACCTACTTTTCGCGGAAATGATGGTTTGTGGAAAAAGTTCTCTCCTGAGGAACTTTCCAGCTTTGAAGGCTTCTATCGAAATCCGGCGATGGTTACGGAGTGGTATCGCTATAGAAGAAAAATTATTTTGGGGACCAAACCAAATCCAGCTCATTTAGCTCTTGCTGACCTTGAGAGAATAGTAGCGGAGTTTTATTTGATAACTCAGAACATTGACAGGCTTCATCAAAGGGCAGGAAGCAAGAAGGTTATAGAATTGCATGGAAATATAATGGAAAATTATTGTATGAAATGTGGTAAAGTTTTTGACATTGAAGAATTTGATTGTGTGTATGAAAAGTTTGAAGACCATGTACCCAGATGTGAATGTGGAGGGTATATCAGGCCCAATGTTGTCTGGTTCGGGGAGCCGCTTCCTGAAGAAGCTTTTAGTGAAGCCTACAAGGCAGCAGTAAATTGCGAGGTGTTTATATCGATAGGAACTTCCGGTGCCGTAAGACCAGCTGCTGATTTGCCCCGGTATGCAAAATACAATGGGGCGTATTTGATAGAAATTAACCCAGAGAGAAGTTACCTTACAGATATAGCAGATCTGTGGGTAAAGGGAAAAGCTGGAGAGGTATTACCACAATTCGTAGAGGAGGTCAAAAAGTTAAAAGGGATGAAATAGTGAATTGGAGATTTTCCTTGCTGCTATTGGTTTTTATACTTGGCTCATGTGCGTATTTTAATACGTTCTATAATGCACAGTTCTACTACGAACAGGCTCTTAAGCAGTATAATGAGAAGGTGGAAGAAGGATTAACAGTGCCTGTGGCGGTAAGAAGAGATTTTGATAAGGCTATAGAAAAGGCTAACAAAGTTCTGGTGAAGTATCCTGATAGCAAGTGGGCTGATGATGCTTACCTTATTATTGGGAAGAGCAATTTTTATAAAGGTGACTATCTGGTAGCGAAGAAGAATTTTGAGAATTTTATTGTGGAATACCCGTGGAGCGACAAAATAGAAGAGGTAAGGCTGTGGCATGCAAGGTGTGTATGGAAGATGGGAGATGAGGAATTTGCGCTGATAGAGTTGAAAAAGTATACTAAAGAAGTTAAAAATGACAAATATAGATCAGAGGCTTATTTTACAATGGGGGAAATATATGATGAACTTGGATTCCCGGACTCTGCTGTCAGCTGTTATGAAAAAGCTATTGAGACTTCTAAGGATGATAAGTTTTGTGCAGAGTGTCAGTACAGAATAGCGAGGGCTTATCTGCGCGGAGGCGAGATTGATAGGGCGATCAGGAGCCTGAATAAAGTTTATGATTTCTCACCGACTGTGAGAATTGGTAATAAAACGCAGGTGCTGCTTGTGAAAATTTATTCGGAGGCAGGGAGGTACGAAGAGGCAAAAGGTATTATTTTAAAAAAGCTGGCTGATCCAGATAATAAAGATATTTGGGCTGAGCTTGAGCTATTGCTTGGAATGATATACTTGAAAGAAGGAGATCAGAAGGCTGCAGAATCAAGGTTTTCGGAGATAGCCCAGAACTATCGAAGGACTCCTCAGTCTGCCGAAGCCTATTATCATCTGGCAGAGCTGAACATGAAATCTGGGGACTATAAAACAGCCCAGAAACGGTATGAGATGGTTTCCAGAGAGGATCCGGATTCCAGATTTGCTTTTGATGCTAAGCAGAAAGCAAAGTTGCTTAAGAGATTTTTCAAGGTTCAAAAAGATGTTGAAAAAGTCTGGAAGAAAATTGAAGAGATAAGGCAGGTTGGTAAAGATAAGCCAGCCAGAGAGGATTCTTTGAAGGATGTCCCGGAGTCTTTGAGAAGGGCTATCGAGGTACACCGAAAGAGGGCGCTGGAGGTAGATTCGCTTGAGCTTTTTAATGATTATTACGAGAAACTTTACGAGCTTGCCGAGATGTACTATTTTGACCTTAGCCTTGTAGATAGCGCTATTGCGAATTTAAAAAAGATTGTTCTTGACAAAGCGCGAAACCGGATTGCTGATAAAGCTCTTTACACTCTTTCCTACATCTATAATGACCGGGGGGATACAGCTGAGGCAAAGCTATGTATTGAAAAGTTAAAAGGAGAGT
Organism: Fidelibacterota bacterium; assembly: GCA_003645825.1. GTDB lineage: Bacteria > Fidelibacterota > UBA2242 > UBA2242 > B5-G15 > B5-G15. Next base: position 6,982 of record QNCQ01000020.1, on the reverse strand, counting down.
TTCCTTTGTCACAGTATATATCGTTGCTAGACGAGGATACCTTAAGAAGAGCTGGCAGAGAAGGAGAAGCGGAAAACCTGTATGTAAAAGCCGAAAAATATTTTGACACGGATCCTCAAAAGGCAATTGGGATTCTATCCACAATATTCAATGAGTATGGGGATACAGAATATGGGGAAAAAAGTACTCTGGCAATCGCGTGGTTGTATGAAAATAGAATGTATGACATAAAGAACTCCATCAAGTGGTACAAAATTTTCCTGGACAATTATAGGGGTGATCCAAAATATAGTGAAATAGAATCAAAATTAAGAGAGCTGAATAGTATTTACGATGAGTATGTCAGAGAAGATTCGACAGAATAGTCTCCCTGAGGAAAGAAAATTTCTAGATGCTATAATAGAGAGAAATGAGTGCATAGCCAGTGAGACTTATGAGATGGTACTTCTCCCTGAGATAGATTTTCCGCCTTCCAAACCCGGGCAGTTTGTCAACCTATACCTCAAAGGGATTTTCCCAAGGCCTTTCAGTATAGCTGGGCGTTATGGGGAAAAAGAGTTTAAAATATTGTATAAAGTTATAGGGAAGAATACAGAATATCTTTCTGGGCTTCAAAAAGGTAGTAGAATAAAAATTGCGGGGCCTTTGGGGCACGGTTTTGAGTGGAAGGAGAAAGAATATAGCGGTTTTGTACTTGTGGGTGGAGGTATTGGAGTGGCCCCTTTATTTTATCTCTGGGATAATCTAAAAAATGTAGAAGCGAAAAAATATTTTTTTGCTGGTTTTAAAAACAGCTCTGAGATTGTTGAGCCGGATGGGCTTGGCAATATTCTACTTGCTACAGAGGATGGTAGCGCTGGCTACAAAGGGACTGTGGTAGATTTGCTTGAAGAGGAGATTGAGAAGTTTAGCAGCCCTTTAAAAATTTTTGCCTGTGGACCAGGAGGGCTTTTGAAAAAAGCGGTGACCATTGCGAATAGATTTAATCACGATATCGAAATAGCTCTGGAAACGGTTATGGCGTGTGGAATGGGCCTATGTCAAGGGTGTGTTGTAAAGTATATGGCTGAGGAAGGAGAGGAGTTTAGACTAGTTTGTAAGGACGGGCCAGTTTTTGATGGAAAAAAAATCATTTTCTAGCGGTCTGCTTCGGGTAAAGTTGAGGGATGATTTTATTTTGGAAAGTCCTATTATGCCGGCTTCAGGTACTTTTGGCTATGGTGATGAGCTGGTGGATATGATCGAATTGAAGTATTATGGAGCGATAATTTCAAAAACTATAACTCTACAGCCAAGATCAGGAAATCTTCCAGAGAGAATCTGCGAGACGTCGTGTGGAATGTTAAATTCCATAGGGCTTGCCAATATTGGTGTAGATAGATTTGTTCGGGAGAAGGAGGTTTTTTACAGTAATTTTCACGGAAAGAGGATTGTAAATATTTCGGGGAGCTGCGAGGGCGAATATCTGGAGGTGATTAAACGGCTTGAGAAGTGCGAGTGGGTTGATGGATATGAAATTAATGTGTCCTGTCCCAATGTTGATAGAGGAGGAATAGCTTTTGGGACAGACTCTCATGTTCTGAGGAGTTTAATCGGAAAGATAAGAAACAATACCGATAGATTTTTAATGGTTAAGCTTACTCCGAATGTCAGTGATATTTGTTCTATCGCTGTAGCTGTTCAGGAAGCGGGTGCAGATGCTGTTTCTATGATCAATACCCTCTATGGAGCTGCTATTGATGTGGAAAGGAAAAAACCTGCTTTAGGTAGGGTAGTGGGTGGTTATTCAGGTCCTGGAATAAAGCCGGTAGCAATCGCATTGATACTGAAGGTCAAACCGGAGCTCGATATACCAATTGTTGGGATAGGTGGAATTTGCAATGGAGAGGATGCGATTGAGTTCTTTATGGCTGGGGCTTCAGCGATCCAGATTGGAACTGCGCATTTTTCAAATCCTGCTGTTGCAAAAGATATTTATAATTATCTTGTGAACTACTGTGCTAAAGAGGGGATTTCTTCGATTGAAAAGATAGTGGGGGTAGCATTAAGATGAGGAGCTATACCTGGGTTCTTCTGCTGGGGATTTTTTTATTAGGGTGTGGTCCGAGCCCCAGGTATACGGATAGTGCGCTGTCGCCTTACATGAGACATGATAGGGAAGCTTCTGTATTAATAAAAGGAGTTAAACATACCGCTATAATGACGGCATCTTATTATGGAGAGGACTTCCACGGTAAAAGAACCTCGAGCGGTGAGATTTTTGATATGTATGGAATGACTGCAGCTCACAAGACTCTACCTCTTGGAACCGTTTTGAAGGTTACATATATACCAACCGGCAGGTCTGTTGTAGTAAAGGTGAATGACCGTGGACCATTCGTTCCAGGGCGAGATCTTGATCTCTCTTATGGAGCAGCTCTAAAAATTGGACTTGTCAGGGATGGGGTTGGGAAGGTAAAAGTTACTGTTATTAAGTGGGGCGATGAGAGGTAGTTTATGGGAAACTTCATGAAGCGGATGGTAGTGAACGTTATTGGTGTTCCTCTTGTGCTGGGGGCTATTTATTTTGGGGGAATGGTTTTTGTCGGACTGGTATTGGTAATTTCTTTTTTTGGCATGTATGAATTTTATGGTCTGGTGAAAGAAAAAGGGTTTAGCCCTCTTTCTCTCTTCGGGATCATAGCCGGTTTGTTGTGGATTATATTTGTATATGTGTCTATGGGTTTTTATGAACTGGTGTATGGCTTTATTCTGGTATTTGTAACTATTCTTACTTTAATGCAGGGAGTATCAGGAGCTATTGCGAACGCGTCCACAACTTTGTTTGGATTTATCTATATTCCATTCTTTCTCTCTTTTCTTGTGAGAGCACGTGTTGAATTTTCAAATTATGCCTCCGGGTATGGTCTGGTTCTGATTCTATTTGTTTCAGTGTGGGCTTGTGATAGCCTGGCATATCTTGTAGGTAAGGTGGTCGGTAGACATAAACTTTCACCTTCAGTTAGTCCAGCCAAGACTGTCGAGGGGAGTATAGCAGGATTTCTGGGAAGTGTAGCAGTTTTTTTAGTTTTTTACTATTCTGGATGGCTGGCTGATGTGCTGGATTTTCCAAGGACAATTGTGTTGGGAAGTATTGTAGGAATTTTTGCGCAACTTGGGGATCTGTTAGAGTCAGTGTTTAAGAGGGATGTAGGTGTAAAAGACAGCGGAAGGATTTTACCAGGTCATGGTGGATTTCTTGATAGATTTGATGCATTTTTCGTAGTTAGTCCTGTGTACTACATTTTTGTGAAGATTTTGATTTTGGTGGGTTAAAATAGGGGTGGATATGGAGGATATACTTGGTTTACTTGAGAAGCTTTCAGACGAGCTTATAGATGATGGTTCTCCGGTGTCAATAGTACTGGCAGCAGGTCATGGGAAAAGGATTAAATCGGAAAAACCCAAGATGTTACACGAGATTTGGGGTGTTCCGACTGTGATAAGGGTTTCTGAGGCAGCCCGGAAGGGGTTGAATTCTGGAAATCAGATAATTGTTGTTGGCATGAAGGCAGATCAAGTGGCTATGACAGTGGGGAAAAAAAGGAATCTTGCGTACGCGTATCAGGCTAAGCAGAGGGGGACCGGCGATGCAGTGAAAGTGGCTCTTGAAATTCTCCAATCGTTACGGAACATTGAAGATGTTTATATCTTTCCTGGAGATATGGGGTTAATAACTTCAGATGTTGTCTCAGATTTCAGAGAGAGTTTTGAGAAAAGTGGTGCCGACATGATGATACTAACGGGGTATTTCAAAGGAAATCCTGAAAATAACATGTATGGTAGGATAGTGCGGATACCCGAAAGAGATATTAGTGGGAAGGTTACCCGGGAATATTGTGGTCAGGTTCTTGCTATTAAAGAGCAGAAAGACATTTTGGCAATGCGCGATGATGAGATGTGCGAGATGTCTTACAACGGGATGAAATTTGGGTTTTCCAAAGAGTTTTTATTGAATCTCAAAGAGTTCAACACAGGTGTTTATGCCATAAAATATAAGTTTTTAAAAGAAGCTATTGAGGAAATATCCCCTGATAATGTTCAGGGAGAGTACTATTTAACAGATCTTATAAGTATTTTTAACAAGAAGGGATTGAAGGTTAACGCCGAGCATGCAAAAGATGATTCTACAATCATTGGGTTTAATGTTAAGAGTGTTTTAAAGGAAATGGAGAATATTTACCGGGAAAAAGTTTGGCAAAGGTTGTGCGATATAATTGTTATTGAAGATAGATACGACTTTTACATAGCAGATGAAGTGGTTAATGAAATAATAGAGATGGATAAAAATTTCGGGCCTCTTGATATTTATATTGGAAAGGGTGTTTATATTTCAAAAGGGGTTAAGCTGAACAAGGGGGTGGCGCTTAAGTCAGGAGCTTATTTAAATGGGAATATAGAAATTGGGGAAGGTACTGTGATTGAGGAAAATGTCTCTATTTCTACATATCCACATCAGACTCTGAAGATAGGAAAAAATTGTGTGATAATGAGAGGAGATATTATAAAGGGCAATCTAGTAATAGGGAATAACTCTCGCATTGAATCAGGTGTTAACATAACAGGGAGTGATGAGTTTCCAGTGAGGATTGGAAATAATGTGATTATAAAGGGTACAAGCTATATTTTTGGCTCAATTATAGAGGATGATTTATTTATCGAACATTCTGTGTTAAAATGTAAACTGGTTGAGCGAACTGTCAGAAAAGATGGTTCTATACAACCTGTAAGATGGGTGATGCCCCAACCTCAGGGACTTGATGCTATTAAAGATATAGAGAAAAATAGCGCTTAATATAAAATTTGATTTCTGTTGTCTATGATTTTGGCTTTCGATTTCAACTCTGCAAGCCAGTTATTGTAGAAATTATTCCTTTTTCTTTGGAGTAAAAAGTCCCTTATCGCCTCCTTTTCTGCTTTATATGTATCTTCGTCAAGTTCTCCTCTTTTTACCAGTTTTGCTATAACGTATCTATTCCCAACTTCGATAGGTTGTGTGATTTCTCCCTCCTTTAAGGAAAGTACTGCACCTATTAGCTCATTTGACTTACCGATTCCTTTTATTGTGTTGTTAAGAAGTATTCCTCTATGTGTATTGAATATGAGTTTTGGAAAGTCTGTAGCAGCTTTTTTTAGGAGTTTAGTTTTCTCTGTTTCTATGAAAATGGAGTCTGCGATAGCTTTTAGTTTTTCGTGGCGCTTTTTCGTTTCTATCCTGTTTGCAATATAGTCTTTGACCTCATCTAGGGATCTGTAATGTTCTTTGATGACTTCTGCGAGCTGGAATATTACATATCCTGTGTCAGTGCGGTATACTTCCGATATTGAGCCAACAGGTTTGTTTGAGAATGCAAACTTGACAGCGTAAGGCATGAACCCAAGCCCCCTTATGAATTTGGTATTTTCCCCCAGGGGGTCAGTTTCTTTAATAGTTACCTTATAGGTATCGGCAGCAGCTTCGAAGCCATACTCCCCGGCATCATAGGCAAATAGATTGGCTTCAGCCCTCAAATTCTCAATTGTTTCTGGTCCTGCTTTTATTTTAATAAGAATGTGTTTTGCTTTTACCTGGGGTTTTCCATTTTTTCTGCGTTTGTCTTCTACTTTGATGAGGTGATAGCCAAATTTTGTTAAGACGGGTCCTACGATTCCCCCTTTCTTTCCGCTAAATGCCGCTTCTTCGAAGGGTTTTACCATATGTCCTTTGCCGAACCAGCCTAGGTCTCCGCCATTTTTGGCGCTATATTCATCTTCGCTAAATTCAGCAGCTAGAGTTTCGAAAGTCTCGCCTTTTTTCAGTCTGTCCTGTATCATTTTAATGGTTTCGAGAGCGTTCAGAGTGTCCTGCCTGGTGGGTTTTATAGGGAAAAAAACATATTTTAATTTTCTTGTTTCGGGAACGAAGAAATTTTCTTTGTTTTTCTCGTAGAACTGCTTTATTTCTTCATCGCTTACTTTGATAAGTGTGTCTGAGGAAACAAGTGTGTAAGGTATCAGAAGAGTTTCGATGTCAAATTTTATCTTTGTCTTGATGTAGTGGTCTCTTATTTCGCTTTCGCTCACACTGGCTAAGTTTCTAACCAAAGTGTTTACCTTATTCAGAGGTAGGGTATATCTGAGATATTGCTCTACTCCCAGCCATTCGTTGCCCTGGGGGTTGTTCAGCGCATTCAGGTACTTATTGTAATCGAATTTTCCATCTGTCATAAAAGCTTCCTGGTTTCGAAGGAATTCTGGTGGGTTTTCTACCAGTGTCATATAGATTTCCCGATCAGTGGCTTCGAGTCCGTATTTCTTTACCTGTTCTCTTAGCAGTACCTCTGTGACAAAAGATGACCATATTTGATCAGAGAGTCTATCAGTTGTTGGTTCATCAACCTCCTGTCCCTGTTCCCTTAGACGATTGATTTCGCTCTGGAGCATTTTTACGAAATCCTGAGCTTTGAGCTCTTCGTCATTGACCATACCCGCAAGGTTTTTCAACTTTGCTTTTCCTGAGATGATATCGAGTATATTGGCTCCTCCGACGAGCCCACCAATTGTCATGCTCAATACAAAAAGTATTAGAAGTATCCAGAGGATTAGTTGATTTTGACTTCTTAGTGTCTGCATCAATCCCATTTTTATCTGACCTCCTTACGAAGTTTAAGAAATTTACAGAGCGAACAAATTTAGCGATATTGTCGGGAGTAAGCAAATGGGAGTTGAAAAGGGTGTGTCTGATTCAGGAACATGGTATACACTTTGGGGAGACATTTTACGATAATCTGAGCTGAAAAGATCGAGTATTACAGGTTTAAATTTAATGAGTTTGTTATAATCAATTTTGCGAGACTGTTTCATTTTTTGTGTAAATACCTCTTTTCATTAGAGCTCCAGGTTTAGTCTTCCTTCGAAATGGATAGCCAACTGGGCAATAATTTTTGTCCAGTCCCTGATGGCT
>QNCQ01000019.1 GCA_003645825.1 Fidelibacterota bacterium | reverse complement strand
GGCTATTTTTTGAACAAAAGACCTATGTCAGTATTAATCTAAAAGATTTGGGTTTTACAGTGGAGGTATTGCGGGAAATTTTTTCTGTTGGTATTCCTTCCTCCGTTATGCAGATGATAAATTCTGTTTCGATGTTTCTTATAAATGTTGTGGCAATAAGAGCAGGGGGGACCGATGGAGTTGCTGTATTCACTTCTGGGTGGAGGATTGTTACTGTTGGAACGTTGCCGATGATGGGAATGGCAATGGGAGTTACAGCAGTTACGGGAGCGGCATTTGGTGCACGGGATTCGAAAAAGCTGGAGCAAGGATATTTTTTTGCAATCAAGATGGGGCTGGTGATTGAGATTATAATGGGATTGCTTATTTTTGCCTTTGCCAGGTATATTTCGGTTATTTTTACATATGCTGAACAAACCAGGCGTATCAGCGAGGATCTTATCCACTTTCTGAAGGTGATGGCATTGTTTCTCCCATTTGTTCCTCTCGGTATGCTGACATCAGCGATGCTACAGGGTACTAGGCGTGGGTTTTGGGCTCTGGGGATAACACTTACCAGGACGATAGTTCTTAACGTCCCGTTGGCGTATCTGTTTGGTATTGTGATGGGTATTGGCTCTCCTGGAGTCTGGTGGGGAATTGTGTGCGGGAATGCAATTGCGGGTTTAATAGGGGTAACTTTGGGGATAATAACGACAGCAGAGTATAAAAAGAAGCTGAGCAGGAGAGTGGCTTTTTTATGATTAGGAGAGGTGGATAGAGATTGTTTGAATTGAAGGAGAAGGCTTTTGGAATATGTTCCTGAACGTGTTCGAAGATATTGGTTGTATCAGTTTAGATTGGGAAAGGAATATATAATTCCTTTGCTTCAGCAATGGGGAGTGAGGATTAATGGCGCTTTTGTGCTGGATATAGGTTGTGGTCAGGGTGGGGTGGTATGTGCTTTTGCAGAAGCTGGTGCGAGATGTATAGGATTAGAGCTGAAATCTAAAAGAGCGCTCGAGGCGAAGAAATTGATTCCCTGCAAACTGGAGGGAAAGATTGATCTTATTGCGGGTGACTTTTTTGCGTTGCCTTTGAATCTGAATGGTCGATTTCCCGATATAATACTTTTAAGGGATGTTTTTGAGCATCTAAGTGATAAAGGGAGTGCCTTGAGGCAGCTTAAAAAGTTAATGGGGTTTGATACGCGGTTGTTTGTGACATTTCCTCCTTTCTGTTCAGCTTTTGGAGGGCATCAGCAGATGCTGCGTAGCTTTTTGAAGTATATTCCTTATTTTCATGTTTTTCCTGAACCTTTATGGGACGTTGTGCGAGAAATTGCAAGGCAGTGTGATGCTAACTTTCCATTTTTCAAAGAAATAGAAAGGTTGAGAGCGAGCCCTACTCTCGTAGGACGATTCAGAAGAATGCTAAAAGGCAGTGGGTTAAGAGTGGTTAAAGAGCGATATTATTTGATACGCCCGAGTCACCATTTGCGTTATGGCTTGCCTGTTGTTCATGGAGGTATCCTGGGGAAAATCGGAGGGATAAGAGAATTTGTTGTGACCGGAGCTTTTTTTCTGATTGCAAGAGATGGATAAAAAGTTTTATGAAGGGAATCGTTTACAAACTTTTTCTAAAAAACTCTTGGATTTAAAAACTTAGTTTGTAAATTGCTTACCAAAAATTTTGGTTTGTTATGAAGAAAAAATTACTTATAGTAGAATCACCTTCAAAAGCGAGAACCATAAAAAAATACCTGGGCTCTGAATTTAACGTTCTGGCATCGGTTGGGCATATTAAAGACCTGCCGGAGAAAGAGTTTGGGGTGGATATAGCCAACGATTTCAAGCCGAAGTATGTGACAATCAGGGGAAAGAGAAGTGTTATTAAAAAGCTAAGGGAGGCAGCGAAGGCTTCTGAGTCAGTTTTTTTAGCGACTGATCCGGATAGAGAAGGTGAAGCGATAGCGTGGCACATCTCCAATGAAATAAAAGGAAACAATCAAAATGTTTTTAGGGTGCTTTTTAATGAAATCACTAAAGATGGGGTGAGGCAGGGTTTAAAGAATCCTCGGGGGATAGATTTAAATCTTGTGAATGCTCAGCAGGCCAGACGGGTTCTTGATAGAATCGTTGGATATCAGGTCAGTCCGTTTTTATGGAAGACCCTATATTCAGGCCTGAGTGCTGGTAGAGTTCAGTCGGTAGCTCTTCGTTTGATCTGCGAGAGGGAAGAAGAAATAGAGAACTTTGTTTCTCAGGAATACTGGGAGATAGAAGCTGAGTTTCGAACTGCTGATGATATAGTTTTGAATACGAAATTGATAAAAATTGGGGGCAAAAAATTCAAGATAGACAATGAGGCTTCTGCCATAGAACATGTTGAAAAGATAAAAAAAGAAAAGTTTTTGATAGATTCTATTGAGGTTAAGAGACTGAAGAGGACTCCTCCAGCACCTTTCACCACAAGTACACTTCAGCAGGAGGCGACGCGAAAGTTTCATTTCTCTCCTTCTCGGACGATGAAGATTGCCCAGGAGCTTTATGAAGGGGTTGATATTGGAGGTTCCCCTGTCGGGTTAATTACTTATATGAGAACGGACTCCGTGCGTATAGCGAGCGAGGCGGTACATAGAGTAAGAAAGTTCATAGAAGAGAATTTTGGAGATAATTATCTTCCAAAATCGGGCAGACAGTTTAAAAAGAGCAGGCCAACAGTACAGGATGCTCACGAAGCTATAAGGCCTACGGATGTGTATAGAACGCCTGAGTCGATAAAGCAGTATCTGACGGATGAGCAGTATAAGCTCTACTCTCTTATATGGTCGCGATTTGTCGGGTGTCAAATGACTCAAGCTCAATATGAACAGACGGTGGTAGATATAAAAGGTGGGGATTACCTTTTTAGATACCAGAAATCAGAGCTTGTTTTTGACGGTTACCTGAGGGTGTATCGGGAAACAAGGGAAGAAACGCTGGGAAGAAGTATTGCTGAGATGGGGGTCAAAGAGGGTGAAAAGGCTATTCTGGAAAGTGTGACTCCTGTTCAAAAATTTACAGAACCCCCTCCAAGATATACTGAAGGGACTTTAATTAGGGAACTTGACAATCTCGGTATAGGGAGACCAAGTACATACGCTACTATTGTGTCGACAATACTGCAGCGGCGGTATGTAGAGAAAAAGAAAGGTGTGCTTTTCCCAACGGAACTTGGTAGAATAGTGAATAATATTCTGGTAAATGGAATGCCCGAGATTTTTAATGTGGATTTTACTGCCAGGATGGAAGAAGAACTCGACCATGTAGAATCAGGGCACAAGGATTGGGTAGGAGTTGTAAGAGAATTCTATGGGCCTTTTAAAAAGGCTCTTGATGCTTTAAATGAGAAGCGCCGGGAAATAAAGAGTGAATTGCAGGTATCTACGGATAAAAGGTGTGAGTTGTGTGGGGCACCGATGGTGATCAAGTGGAGCCGTCGGGGGAAGTTTCTTGCCTGCTCAAATTTCCCCAGGTGTAAGAATGCTAAGCCGATTTCAAACGGAGAGGAAGAGAAAACCTGTCCAGTGTGCGGTAGTAAAATGGTTCTACGGGAAGGGAAATACGGAAAATTTTGGGCATGTAGCCGTTATCCGGAGTGTAATGCAACATTGCCTTATTCTTTGAATATAAAATGTCCAGAGGAAGGATGCGATGGAGAGATAATAGAAAGAAGAACTTCAAAGGGGAGGATTTTTTATGGGTGTTCTAAGTATCCTGACTGTAAATTTTCCAGCTGGTATGAGCCGTTTGATATGACATGCCCAAATTGTGGTTATGGGATTCTTGAAAAAAGAAATGATAGAAGAGGAGGCAGCTATCTCTATTGCCCAAAGTGTAAATCAAAGTTTAATGAGGATTCTGGTTGATTAAAAAAGGAGGTGAAAGTGGCAGGTAGTAATGACAAAAGCCTGATGGAAAGGATTGTTTCGCTATGTAAAAGGAGGGGATTTGTTTTTCAATCGAGTGAAATATATGGTGGACTCAGTAGTTGCTGGGATTATGGTCCTCTTGGGGTTGAATTAAAGAAAAACATAAAGGATTTCTGGTGGCATAGTGTTGTTGTTTCCCGGGAAGACGTTGTTGGAATGGATGCTGCAATAATTATGCATCCAAAGGTGTGGGAGGCTTCTGGTCATGTTAAGCATTTCCATGATCCTTTGATTGACTGTAAGAACTGTAAAGCAAGGTTCAGAGAGGGTGAAGCTGTTTTTTATTTTAAATGCAGTGTTTGTGGATATAGTTTTACCATCAGAGATAAAAGAATTATCCCCGATAGGGAATTTGCTGATAAGATTGCTGAAGAAGACCTAAGAGGGGAGCCGTATCATTATAAAGGAACCAACTGCCCTTTATGTGGTGCAAAAAAAGCCATTAAGGTTGAGAAATTAGCATGCCCTGAATGCGGCAGTGTAAATCTGTCTTCCCCCAGACAGTTTAATCTGATGTTTAAAACCCACTTTGGTCCCACGATGGATTCTGCTTCCATTGTGTATCTTCGTCCTGAAACAGCGCAGGGGATTTTTGTTAACTTTGATAACGTTCTTACTACTTCCAGGGCTAAACTTCCATTTGGGATCGCTCAAATAGGAAAAGCCTTCAGAAATGAAATAACCACGGGTAATTTTATCTTTCGCTCCAGAGAATTTGAGCAGATGGAACTTGAGTATTTTGTAAAACCGGAAGAGGCTGAGAAGTGGTATGAGTATTGGATAAACGAAAGGCTTGAGTGGTATAAAAAGCTTGGCATCAGGCCAGAAAATCTCAGGCTGAGGGAACACGAAGAGGATGAGCTGGCTCACTATGCAAGGGCATGTACCGATATTGAATATAAGTTTTCTTTTGGATGGGCAGAGCTCGAAGGTATTGCTGATAGACAGACATATGACCTGGATCAGCACATAAAGGCAAGTGGTAAAATGCTTGCATACTATGAAACGGAAACCAAAAAGCATATAGTCCCGGCTGTTGTAGAGAGTTCTGCCGGGGTTGACAGGACTTTTTTGACTGTGATTCTTGATGCATACTGGGAGGATGAGGAGCATGATAGAGTTGTTTTGAGGTTAAACCCTAAGATAGCTCCCATTAAAGTTGCTGTATTTCCTCTGGTGAACAGGGATGGAATGCCAGATGTCGCCAGAAAGATTTATGAAGAGATAAAAACTCACATGTCAGCTTTTTACGATCAGAGCGGTTCGATTGGAAGGAGATACAGGAGGCAGGATGAAGCAGGCACCCCTTTTGCGATAACAGTTGATTCTCAGACGCTTGAAGATAGGACGGTAACAATAAGGGATAGGGATTCGCTCCGGCAGATAAGAGTTAATATTGATAATGTGGTTGAAGTTTTGAAAGAGAAGATAGAAAAAGGGTGGGGTGAATAGGAGGTAAGGTATTCGCGTAAAGCGGGATGTAGTTTTAAAAGATTACACAATGGCAAGGATAGGGGGGCCAACCCGATACTTTGTCGAGGTTGAATCAGAGGAAGATGTCAGAGAAGCGATCGTTTTTGCAAAAGAAAAAAAACTGTCTATCAAAGTGATAGGGGGAGGGAGCAATATTCTCTTTTCTGATGAAGGTTTTGATGGCGTGGTTTTGAAGAATTGTATGGGTAAGTTCGATTACTCTTTTGAAGGGGACAAATGCATTGTGACTGCCGATGGGGGTATTGTTTTTGATGAGCTTGTTCAGTGGACGATTATAAAAGGTCTGGGGGGGATAGAGTGTTTATCCTGGATTCCGGGTACTGTAGGGGCTGCTCCTGTGCAGAATGTTGGAGCCTATGGCCAACAGGTTTCAGATGTGATAAAGGAAGTATGGGTTGTTGAATTAGAAACGGGTAGGATGGACATTTTGGAGAAAAGGGAGTGTCAGTTTGGATATAGAGATTCTATATTTAAAAGAGATTTTTATGGAAAATATATGATATTGAGGGTTGTTTTTGAGTTCAGAAAATTTGAGGGTGTACGGATAGATTATAAACCTCTTGCAAGCTACCTTTTTTCCCATTATGAACCTTGGGATATAGATTTAAATACAATTAGGATGGCCATTTTTGATTTAAGGATGAGAAAGGGAATGATTCCGGGACTTGGGGAATGTGATTTTGGTACAGTGGGCTCTTTTTTTATAAATCCCGAGGTAAATGAAGATAAATTGAATTACTTGAAAAACAGATATGATGACGTGCCAAATTATAGTTTGGGTAAAGGTAGATATAGAATTCCTGCCGCATGGCTAATTGAAAAAGCTGGTTTCAGCAAGGGGTATAGGTGCGGAAATGTGGGAATATCTCCTTATCATGCGCTGGCTTTGATAAGTTATGGGGGAACAAGAAAAGAATTAATGAATTTAGCTTGTAGGATACAGGATGCAGTTTGGTCTAACTTTGGAGTTAGGCTGGAGATAGAGCCTGATGTGGTTCAAGAGTAGGGACAGTAATTTTTTTGTTTGCTGTGCAGGATGACTGAAAATATAGTAAGTAAACTTTTGGAACTTAGCCTTGTAATAGAGGGAGGAATTTTTTATATTAAATATAAATAGCTATTTTGTCAAGGGGCAAGGTAAGGGCATTAAGAAAGGGGTAACAGAATGAAACTGTTAAAAAGCTTTGGTCGTCGCCTATTTGTAGTGCTGATTCTAATATTCTGGACTAGTTCTCTTTTTGCGATTGATGAGTCCAGGGTAAAGGAGTTTTATCTTGATAATGGTTTGAAGGTGATAACCTATGAGATGCATGCGGCTCCTATCATTTTCTCCTGTTTAGTATACAATGTAGGTTCAAAGTATGAATCTTTTGGACAGACCGGCATTTCTCATATTGTAGAACATATGATGTTTCAGGGAACAAAGAGATTTCCCAAAGGGGTTATTGCTGATCTTATTGCCTCAAATGGTGGGGTTTTTAATGCTTATACGAGCACAGATGTTACTGTTTACTATGAGCTTTTGCCCAAGAATAGAATTGATCTTGCGCTTGATATAGAGTCTGAAAGAATGTATAAATGCGTTTTCGACCCCCAGGAATTTGAAAGAGAGAAAAAAGTGATTATAGAAGAACGAAAGATGAGAGTTGATAATAATCCTAAAGGTTTAAGGATGGAGGAACTGAATACACTTTTATATAAATGTCACCCGTATAGGAATCCTGTGATAGGATGGATGGAGGATATAGAACGGATTACAAGGGATCAGGCATATGCTTATTATAAAAAGTATTATACTCCCAATAATGCAACTCTTGTTCTTGTAGGTGATTTTGATACAAATGAAATGCTTAAAAAGGTTAAAAAGTACTATGGCAGAGTTCCGAAGGGTCCAAAGCTTGAGGAAATGAATTTTTATAGATTGGATTTTCATGGTAAGAGGGTTTTAGAATTTACTCATCAGGATATAACGGATAAGAGTTTAGGGCTTTACTTTAAAGCTCCTCCCCGATTTAGTAAAGATGGTCCAGCTCTTTATGTTGCTGGGCGGATTTTGTGTAGAAAAGCTGCAACTTCCAGATTATATAAAAGGCTTGTGACAGAAGAAAGACTTTGCCAGGTAGTAGCAGGCGGTTTGAGATTTAGCAAAGACCCTTCGGTATTTGTTATATCTGCGGTATTATTTCCTGATAAAGACTTCGATACTGTGGAAAAGATAATCTGGGAAGAGATAGACAGTATGGCTACCTATCCTGTGAGTAACTATGAGTTGCAGAAGATTAAAAATCATATCGTTTTTGATGAGCTTACGAGTGATCAATATCCAAGTGAAGTAGGTAATCGGTTGGCGGTTTATGACAACTATTTTGGATGGAGGAATATAAATAGATGGGATAGTTTGATAGTTAGTGTGAATAAAGAAGATATAATGAGGGTTGTTAGAAAATATTTCGATAGGAAGAATCATGTAGTGTGTTATACTCTTCCAGAGGACTCTTCTCGGAGTAGTGGAAAAGGAGAGGAGAAGAAGTTGAAGGAGCCAGAGGAGGAAATGGCTTCGTCTGGGGAAGTTACAGAGGGGATAACAGGCATTAAAGTGAGAAGAAAAGATACAAAATCTCTTTTGGAGAAGGTACTGCGTATATTCAAAAAGGACGTAATGGAGCTTTATACTCCTACTCTTGATGATATAATAGCACCCAATCCTATTGCTCCCCTTGTTGATTCCCTTGTTCTAAGGAATGGTGTCAAGGTTTATTATATCGAACAGCATGATTTTCCAACAGTGTATTTGCTCGGATTTATATCAACTGGAAGGCTAGTTGAGAATGAAAAGAACCCTGGAATAAGACAGTTTGTAGAGGCTATGATTTATAGAGGTACGAAGAGCCGCACATATGATGAAATTATAGAGGAAAAATCTTTTGTACCCTATCAGCTTAAGGTTTCTCAGAGTTGGGAGAATATTTCTATACAGGGTTACTCATTGAAGAAAGATGCAGGGAAAATGTTTAGACTGGCTTACGAGTATCTGGCTGAGGCAAATTTCCCTGAGTCGGAAATGGATAAGATTAGAAGGAAATTGATTGTAAAGGCTAAGAATTTTAAGAAGACCGATGCCATGAAGGCCTTTTATTCGATGTATGAGTCGGTTTTTGAAGGACATCAATATGGCCTTCCTTATGCAGGTTTACCGGAAGTGTATGAAAAGCTAACCCGTGATGATTTAATAAGGTTTTATAAGAAATATTACTCTCCTGACAGATTAAAGTTAGTGGTTGTGGGTGATTTTGATAGAAAGTGGTTAGAAGAAGAATTGAATAAAACAATTGGAGGATGGATCAATCCCTCTGGAGATAAAAATGTGGAATTCCAGAGGATAAAACCTATAAAGGGGAAACACATATTTGTATTTTCAAATCCTGATTATAGACAATGTCGTATAGACATAGCGTTTAATACAGTTGAAGGCGGTATAACCGTTCATGACCCTGATTTGGAAGCTCTTAAGCTTCTGGAATATATTCTTTGTGGTAACTCCCTTACATCCAGAATGGGGAGAAAATTAAGAGATGAGCAGGGGCTATGTTACAATATCTCGAGTAACCTGTGGGTTAGAATACATGGAGGATATTGGAATATAAGAACATTTGTTGACGAAGCAAATGCTGTTAGGATGATAAGAGGAATATTTGAGGAGATAAGGAAGGTTCAAACCGAAGGTGTGACAGAGAGTGAATTACTTGATGCAAAAGCGAGGAAGCTCAGTCTTTTGCCCTTTTGGATAAGAACATTGGATGATGTTGGAGTAAATGTATATGAGATGCTAAAATATGGGCGTCCTCTGGATTATTTTGATCGCAAAGCAGAGAGAATCAGAGCAGTTACGCTCGATGACATTAAACGAGTAGCCAACAAATATCTTGATACGGAGAACTATATAATAGCGGTATCTGGAAATTTGCCTGAGGATGCCCTGGATGAGTTCAAATAATTTAATGAAGGGCAGTATGGTAAGGGATGTTTTATTAGTTGTAGTTGTGATTTTTACTTTGCATTGTCTTGTTGCTGGTGCCTCAATATCAGGAAAAGTGCAGGATCAAATAGATCGCTCTTACATTAGCGGGGCGCTTGTGGTTCTGGTAAAGGAAGGTGATCCTCAGTTTCAGAGGTCAACTCTTACCAATGAAGATGGCTATTTTAGGTTCGTTGACGTGGGGTACGGAATATATAATATAGAGGTTGTGAAGGATGGGTATTTTAAGAATATTCTCTTTGACCTGGAGGTTGAAAAGGATATAAACTATAGTATTACTATTAAGTTGTTAAAGAATGAAAAGGGAGAACCTGGCGAGTATTGTTTTCTGCTTGGTAGCATTGAAGTAAGGGCTGCGACAAAGGATATAATACCCGAAGAGCTTTCTACAACTCGCAAGATAACTTCCGGGGAGATAGAGCACATGCAGGCTTCCAGTCTCGGTGATGTGCTGTTTTTGGTCCCGGGAATTGAAAAGTCAAGGACGCCGGGCCTCTCGAGGCCTACGAAGGTAGGGATTCGTTCTGTTGTGGTTGGTTCGGGTGATGTCGATGCGATAGAATCCTTTGGGACCACTATAATCGTTGATGGGAATGAGCTTACTAATGATGCGAACGCCAAGTGGCGTGGCGAAATGGGGACCTCAGGGATAGATTTGAGAGGTATACCTGCGGATAATATCAAATCCGTTGAGGTTATAACCGGTATACCCTCTGTCGAATATGGTAATTTTGCAAATGGTATTATAAAGGTTGAGACCAAGTCGGGATATATAACTCCCAAGCTGAAGATAAAGATTAATCCGGATACCAAGACTGCGAGTTTTTCCTCGGGGTTTAAATTTGCAAAGGCGGTTCTGGACTATCATATTAATTACGGTTATAGTGAGAGAGATTTGAGAAAAGAGGGTGATGAATTTCATAGAATTTACCTTTCCAGCAATTACTCCAGGAAGTACTTCGATGATAAATTAAACATTAAGCTCAACGGGAAATATACAAAATTAATTGACAATGAAGAACCGACCGACATCTACAAAATGAAGAATTATAATCAAGGCTATCGTGCCTCAGGTAATTTGATGTTCGATTATGTTAAGGATAGAGATAATATTTTATCGGGTTTTATTAACCTGGATTTAAATAGGAAGAAGTATTACAGGGAAAGATGGGTTGCGGAGCAAATAGTTTATAATGACTCGATTTACCCGGGTTATATCGGTAAGTTGCAGGAAATAGGTAAAGAGTGGCAATTAACGATGAAGTTTAAAAAAGAAAGGTGTATCAGGCTTTCAGAGTTTACTCACAAACTGTTAAGTGGCTTTGAATTTGATTATCAGAGGAATACAGGGCCTGGTTTAATAATAGATTCTGTGTTTAACTATTATGGAGCGTATAGTGAAAGAAGATCTTATTCATTTAAAGAATTTGAGCCGCTGTCCCGTTATACTGCTTATATTGAAGATAACATAACTGGTAGAGTTGCCGGGAAAAAGTGTGAACTGATGGCAGGTTTGAGATATGACGTGTTTAATCCAGGAGCTTTGAGCTTGAGTAGAGGTTTGTTTGAGAATAAGCATGGGGAGTTTCTTTCGCCCCGGTTTAATTTTAGATTGTTTGTAACTGATGGTTTCAGGATAAGGTTTGGTGCCGGTCGTAGTGTGAAGTCTATTTCTCTGGCTTATATTTATAAACCTCCGGCGTATTTTAAGTATCAGAAAGATACCACTGTTGTTGAAGAAGTTCAAATTCAACGCAATCCTAATCTGAAGGCGTACTCTGTTGATAAAGCAGAAGTTTCTTTGGATTGGAAGTTGAAGGACTTAGTTGGATTTTCTTTAACGGGATATTTTACTAGTTCCAATAACAGACCAGCCGGGCAAAACTATCCGTGGGGGTATGAGCAAAACCCTGATACTATTACGTCTAAATCTTACTCGATATACAAGAACTTGGGCTGGATAAGGTCAAGCGGCGTAGAGCTTACTATGAGAACAAAGAGAGTAGGTGGGTTTCAATACAACCTGAACATCACATACAGATTTTCAAAAACAGGAAGAAAAGGACTTACATATGATTCCAGCCCGGATACATCCTGGGAAGAGATATGGTATAAGCCCCCGGTTAGCTGGCGAGAGAAAGTCATTATTGATCATAGCTTGACCTATGTTAGTAATCGCTTAGGAGTCTGGATTACTTTTGATGTTCAGCATATTCCTTTGGAGCATAAGAAAACAGTTTACAGATCTAACTCTACGTATCTGGAGGTTGATGGGATACCAAGGTTATTTTATCAAGGGATGTCTTATCCATATTACTGGGAAAATTTTGTGTATTCCTACACGCCACACTGGATTTTTAACTTCAGGATAACCAAGTCGATTTCTGTTAATACGGAGATGTCTATATATATCAATAATGTGTTTGATGATCGTGGGATTTATAGGGAGCCCTATCAGGGTTATGTGTATGAGTTAAATCCACCCATTTACTATGGGCTGGAGATAAGTACGCAGTGGTAATGGAGAATTCTGTTGGCAGGATAGGGATACTTATTTTGCTGGTGTTGTTTATAGTGATTGGGTGTAGTCGGGAGAAGCCGACTATGTATGATGGTAGTTTTGGACTAAGATTGTATGTTACCTATGAGGGTAAACCAGCAGCAGGTTTGGCTGTATTTTTGGAGCCTGTTGATTTTGTTGCCAAAATATGTTCTGATACGACTGATAGTTCTGGGCTTGTAGAGTTCGATGATCTTTTGTTTTCGCAGTATAGAGCGTATGTATCAACGGAAATGTATTTACCATCGGACGTTCACCCTGGAGAACTTGATACTATAAGTGTTATTGGTAATATTGTAATATATCCTACAAGTAATTTTGTTGTTGATTCTATTGGTTTGATTTCGTCAGGAGCTGAGCCGGGTTTAAAAATAAATGAGCTTTATACGGTAGGACCTCCGAATGACTTCTTCTATTATTTTGATCAGTTTATTGAACTTTATAATTCTTCTACGGATACAGTTTATCTTGATGGAATGATAGTTTGCAGGATGGGGGATGAGGGAATAAGGGATGTGACTTATATATTCCAATTTCCTGGTGAGCCTCTGGTAGGTCGGGAATACCCGGTGCCACCCGGGACGTTTGTGGTACTTGCTGTAGATGCGATAGACCATAGGGAGATAGTGCCGCAAAGTATAGATCTCTCAAATGCAGATTGGGAATTTAAAAATAGCAGGGATTTTGGAGATGTGGACAACCCTGACGTTCCCAATATTGATAACATTTTAGAGGGGCATACACGGGATTTTTCAATGAATCTTGTTTCTGAAGTTGTTTTAATAGCGGATGGATCTGATGCTGTTTATATTGATGGGATTGATCCAGAAACTGTTATAGACTGTGTGGAATATTCTTCCAATCCTAATCATATTAAAGAGATAGAAAAGTTTCTTGACATGGGTTTTTGTGGCGTTGGGATGCAGCGTTACAGCAGCCAGTCGAGAGAAAGAATAAAAGCGGGATTTGACACAAACAATTCAACTGTGGATTTTGAAGTGATTCCTTTTCCAACTCCTGGGTATCAGCATGAGTAGATTAAGAAAAGAAATGAGTTTTAGAGCATTTTGTAAGTTTTTGGTTGGACTTATTATTTGGGTGATTCTGGCTGGTTGTGCTAAAGATAGGCCCACTGGATATGATGGGAATCTCGAAATAAATTTATACGTAACGTACTTAGATTCTCCAGCGGTGTTTTTACCTGTGTACCTGACACCGGTTGATTTCAAATATGGTGTTTACGTAGATACAACCGATTCTAATGGTTTGGTTACATTTACAGGATTATTGTTTTCTCAATATAAAGCTAAAGCAGTTGCTGATCTTTATTTGCCGTCTGAGGTGCATCCCGGTCAGTTTGATACGATAAGTGTTATAGGTAGTAAGATTATTGTTCCCAGTGGAAGTGTAGTTGTTGATTCGCTGGAAGTTATGGCCTCAGGGGCAGAGCCGGGTTTAAAAATAAATGAGCTTTATACGGTAGGGCCTCCGAACGATTTCTTCTATTTTTATGATCAGTTTATTGAGCTTTATAATTCTTCTACGGATACGGTTTATCTTGATGGGATGATAGTTTGCCGGATGGGTAGTGAAGGTTTAAAAAGCGTGACATATATATTTCAATTTCCTGGAGAGCCGCTTGTGGGGAGGGAATATCCTGTCCCACCCGGTTCCTTTGTAGTACTTGCTCAAGATGCAATAGACCATACTCAAATTGTTCCTGAAAGCGTGGATTTAACAGGCGCAGATTGGGAATTTAAGAATAGCCTTGATTTTGGTGATCCTGACAATCC
This sequence comes from Fidelibacterota bacterium, assembly GCA_003645825.1. GTDB lineage: Bacteria > Fidelibacterota > UBA2242 > UBA2242 > B5-G15 > B5-G15. Next base: position 54 of record QNCQ01000019.1, on the reverse strand, counting down.
TGATGTTCCAAATATTGATAATATAGAAGTGGGGCATACGCTTGATTTCATGAT
>QNCQ01000018.1 GCA_003645825.1 Fidelibacterota bacterium | reverse complement strand
CACTACCAGAAGGGAGTTCTATCTATTTGAAAATTCCTCGGAGGAATATCATTTATATCAGAATGTACCCAATCCATTCAACATCACCACTCGAATAGAATATTATGTGCCCAGATATGGAATGGTAAGGATAGTGATTTACAACCTTCTCGGGAAGAGAATAAAGACTCTGGTAGAGCGCTACCATTCTCCCGGAAGGTATAGCGTGGTGTGGGATGGTAGCGATGATTTCGGGGCATCTGTTCCAGGAGGCGTATATATTTGCAAAATGGAAGCAAAAAGTTACTCCGAGCAGATAAAATTGCTGTTACTACGCTAAAAATTTGAGGAAACGACGAAAGATTTACTTGACATTTACGTTTCTGTAAGTTAAGATTAAATCAAATGGGAGGGGTAGGAATTATATAGATAAATAAGGAGGTGAGAAGTTATGGCAGAAAAAGTTTTAAAATGTGGCATCAAGAAAGAAAAGGGTTATCTGTATTACGTTGACAAAAACGGTAATGTTGCCCGTTCAAAGATGGCTCGTGGAAAAGACAGAGGAGGGGGTGCTGAAGTAGTTTACCAGGCAAATATTAAGAGAGAAGATGGTTATCTGTATTTCATCGACAAGGATGGAGACATCGCCAGAGCTAAAATGGCAAGAGGCAGAAAAGCTTAGCAATTCTTTCCCTCCGATTTGTAAAAACTATGGGACTCCGCAATCAGAGCGGAGTCCTTTTTCTTTTAGCGAAGGGATAGAATCACAGGGAATAAATCCCTATCAAAAAGGCCTCCCAAGGGCAGGCAAGTTTATTCATCCTGGTTCCAGCTTTCAATACTATCTCTGGCATCTCGACTTCGGTTATGATTTCCCATTTGAGTATCGACATAGATTGAGAGCCGTTAATGTGGCGGGTTTCGGCATTTACGTGAATTTCTAAGGCGATATTCAGGATAGATGAAAAACAGGTAAATAAAATTATGATTTTATTTCTGAAAAGGCATGAAAGCTTGCAAACAGAGATACCTCTATGCTTGCTAATTTCAACAGAATTCTATTGCATTGCCCCCGAAACGATAAAAGTTGACTTTATTCCTGCAAATTCTTTAAATTTAACGGCTTTGAAAAAGTAGAAAGGAACAAAATGAAAAAAGGAATTCACCCTGAATATAAAATAAGTAAGGTTACTTGTGCTTGTGGTAACACTTTTGTGACAAGGTCAACAAGAGGCGATATGAAGGTCGAAATATGTTCCAAGTGCCATCCCTTCTTCACCGGCAAACAAAAGCTTGTTGACTCTGCCGGAAGAATTGAGAAGTATCTTCGCAAGTATAATCTTCACAACAAAAACAAAGAGACTACTCAAAAAGGGTAGCTAAACCTCAACATAAAGGTCAGTTCCATTACTAATTTATAATGGAGGGAATCTACAGATGAGTGAATCAATACTTGTAGGAGGGCAGGCTGTACTGGAAGGTGTATTGATGCGGGTGCCCTTTGCATATGCGACTGCTGTGAGAACCCCCGATGGAAAGATCAAAACTACCAAAAAAGAATATATAACCCTGACAAAACGAAAGAAATTCTTTTCCCTTCCCATTGTCCGGGGAGTAATTTCGCTCTTCGAGTCTCTTAAAATAGGGCTTGAAGGCCTTCACTGGTCTGCAGAAATACTTGATTCGAACAACAAAAAGGAGAAAAATCTTAAGGACAAGCTGGCTGGGTTTTTAAGCTTTGCCCTTGCTACAATACTGGGGTTCACTTTTTTCTTCTATTTACCTATTTTTCTTGTCACTTATATCTTTAATATTGAAGAGAATGCAGCCCTTTTTAACCTGTCAACCGGCATCCTGAGAATCGTTTTCTTCATCGGTTACCTCTTCCTTATATCTACCCTCCCGGATATAAAAAGAGTATTTCAGTACCACGGGGCAGAACATAAGGTGGTTTTTGCTTTCGAAAATGGGCTGGAATTAGTACCTGGGAATGTTGAAGCCTTTTCCACTCATCACCCGCGATGTGGCACGAGCTTTATATTCATTGTGCTTATTCTCTCTATTCTAGCATTTGCTCTAATAGACACCGGGATAATCCTTGTTAAAGGGGGTATAACTCTTACAGATCGAATTGTTTTCCATCTCGTATTTCTTCCTGTTGTACTCGGTCTGTCATACGAATTCCTGAGATTCTCATCAAAGCATCAGAACAGACCTTCTGTGAGATTCCTGATTTATCCGGGATTGCTCCTACAAAGGATAACCACAAAAGAGCCTGATGGATCTCAACTTGAGGTCGCAATAGTTGCACTAAAGGAAGCTTTTGGAAGTGAATATGAAAAATACAGAGGGAAAAAGTTTACAGCAAAAGCGATAGAGTAACATGATTGAAGAAAGAGTAAAACAACTCATCGAACGATATAATGAGGTTTCGAAAAAGCTTTCGGATCCGGAGGTGGTTTCTAACCCTGGTGAATACAAAAAAGTAGCTAAAGAGCACAAACATTTAGCACCTATCGCGGAGAAAGGGGCAGAATACCTTAAAACTTTAGAGCAGCTTCGGGAAGACAGAGAGATTCTAAAGGAAGGTGACCCAGAGCTAAGGGCAATTGTGAAAGAGGAAATAGAAGAACTGGAAGAAAAGGAAAAACAGCTGCAGCAAGAGCTCAAAGTCATGCTGCTTCCTAAGGACCCGAACGATGACAAAAATGCTGTTGTGGAAATTAGAGCTGGGACAGGCGGGGAAGAAGCCGCAATATTTGCTGCTGATCTTTTCCGTATGTATTCTAAATACGCTGAAAAAAAGGGGTGGAAACTGGAAGTTCTATCAAGCAATGAAACTGGAATAGGAGGCTACAAAGAAATAATATTCTCTCTGTCAGGGGACTCTGTCTATGAGGCGATGAAGTTTGAAAGCGGTGTCCACCGTGTTCAGAGGGTACCTATAACAGAAACAAGCGGCAGAATTCATACATCAGCTGCCTCAGTAGCGGTGCTACCGGAGGCAGAGGAAATAGATATAGAAATTGATCCCAATGATTTAAGAATAGACACTTACAGAGCAAGCGGACACGGAGGGCAGCATGTAAACAAAGTGGAGACTGCAATTAGAATCACTCACATACCAACAGGAATTGTCGTAACGTGCCAGGATGAAAAATCACAGTATAGAAATAAAATGAAAGCCATGAAGATATTGAGAACAAGGCTCTTATCTCTCAAGCAAGCAGAAAAGGAGGCGGAGCTTGCAGAAAAAAGGCGTTCAATGATCAGCACCGGCGATAGAAGTGTTAAAATCCGAACATATAATTTTCCCCAAGGACGTGTTACAGACCACAGGATCAATCTCACACTGTACAAACTAAATGAGATACTTGATGGAGATCTTGACGAATTAATCGATGCCCTCCGTGTCGCATATACCAACGAGCAAATCCAGCAAACAGAGACCACAGCCTGAAGCTAACTTTACAATGGTATAAATTTCACAATTTGATTAAATTGCCACCTGATGATGGCTGAAAGGAAAATTTACACTCTAATAGAAGTGCTAAAAAAATCAGAAAAGTACCTCAAGGAAAAGGGGATAGCCTCCCCAAGATTGGAAGCTGAGTGGATGATTCAGGAGGTGCTCGGAATTTCCAGAATAGGGCTCTACCTGAATTTCGACCGCCCTCTTACCAGTCCCGAGTTATCAAAACTGAGGGAGTATGTAATAAGAAGAAGCAGAGGGGAACCGATACAATACATCCTTGGACATACAGAGTTTATGGGGCTTAAATTCTTAGTCAACCGAGAAGTGCTAATTCCCCGCTCTGACACAGAGGTAATTGTTGAAAAAACGATCGAAATTATAAAAGGAAACCCCCAAAGGACATTTGAAATACTGGATGTAGGGACAGGCTCTGGCAACATTGCGGTGTCCATTGCTAACTACTGCGAAAACGTATCTATAGTCGCCATTGATATATCATCAAAAATCCTTGATGTGGCGAGAAAAAATGCCAGACTAAACAAAGTGCACAGGGAAATAAGATTCTACGTAAAGGACTTTTTGAAACATAATTTAAACAATCTGGGAGCTTATGATATTCTGGTTTCAAATCCACCCTACGTAGGTGCGGTGCACTATGAAAAGTTACCGATAGAGATAAAAGAGCATGAGCCAAAAATAGCATTATTTCCAGGAGATGATGAGCTTATCTTCTACCGTAAAATTGCCTCTGTTTATAAAATGCTATTGAAGCCAGATGGGTACATTATAACTGAAATTGGAGGAGATTATCAGTACAAATCGATAGAAAACATCTTTAAAGAAGCTGGCCTCGAAGTGATTGAACCCATATTTGACTATGCAAAAGAAAAAAGAGGGATAATTGCAAAGGTTAACGGCTAAAATATCAGGTTATTTCACTCTTATCAGACCATTAAACGTGCTACAGGGAGCCGTTTCTGCTATCATAACAGCGTTCATCATGGAAAAACTACCCCCTTTCCGTGACATACTACTTGCCATATTCATAATAGGAGCTTTTACTGCTGCTGGAAACTCTTTCAATGACTATTGCGACTATAAGATAGATGCCATAAACCGCCCTAAAAGGCCCATTCCATCGGGTAAAATCAGTCGCAAAGAGGCTTTGGTCTTAACGGTGGTCTTTTTTACGTCAGGATGGGCAGTTGCCATGCCGTTGATGAGCCAGACTATTCTAATAATACTGACCATAGCTACAATTTGTCTGATAACATATAGCCTTTTTCTCAAAAGTACAGCACTGGTAGGGAATATGATAGTGGCTCTTATCCTTGGACTCTCATTCATTTTCTCTGCTGCAGTGTATGGAGATATAAAAAGAGGGTTTGCACCCTTTACACTTGCTTTTTTATTCACTCTTATAAGGGAGATTATCAAGGACATGCAGGACATCAAGGGGGATGAAAAACACGGAGCGAAAACTTTCCCTATAGCTTTTGGGCAAATAAAAGCAGCCAGACTTGTTTCTTTCCTCTCAGTCCTTCTCATTGTAATTGCAGTTGCTCTATTTCTCACTGGTGTATATGGATTTCTCTATGGAATTGTAGTCGGAATAACTGTGGTTCCAGTTCTAATATTCACAATAATCTCCATCAATCGGGATCAATCAATAAAGAATTGTGGGAAACTATCATCTTTACTAAAATATGACATCTTTTTTGGTCTGCTGGCTATTTGCCTGGGGAGATTCTAAAAGTGCCCGAGTTTGTTCATCTTCATAATCATTCCGATTACAGCCTTCTGGATGGAGCCCAAAAAGTCAAATCCATCATTGAAAGAGTGAAAGAGCTCGGGATGAATGCCGTTGCCATTACCGAACACGGCAACATGTTCAGCACTGTAGAGTTCTACATAACAGCCAAAGAGAACGGTATAAAACCCATAATAGGATGTGAAATATATGTCACAAAAGATCCCGAACCAGGGCAGATGCCTTCTTCGAAGGGACCCAATTATAATCACCTCGTCCTTCTTGCAAAAAATCTCACAGGTTACAAAAATCTGATAAAGATCGTAACGTACGGCTACCTCGAAGGTTTTTACTACAAGCCCTGTGTTACCAAAGAGATTTTAAGGAAATATAGCGAAGGTTTAATAGCTCTCTCCGCCTGTGTAAAAGGAGAAATACAGGAGCTTACCATACGCGGCAACTACGACGCGGCCAGGAAATCGGCTATCGAATATATGGAAATTTTTCCGGATAGATTCTACCTCGAGGTTCAAAATCACTTCCTTCAGGATGAAAAAATATGGATAGACTTTTCGAAACAGCTGTCCAAGGAACTGGGAATTCCCAGAGTTGCCACTAATGATACCCACTATACCCTGAAAGAGCACTGGGAAGCTCACGATGCTCTCCTCTGTATAGGTATGGGCAAGGAAATCACCGATCCCAATCGCCGAAAATATGAACCTCATGAATACTACATCAAATCCCCGGAAGAAATGCTCCAATTATTTCCGAATGATCCGGAGGTCATAGAAAACACTTTAAGGATCGCTGACGAGTGCAACCTGGAAATAGAAATCGGTAAGGTTCACCTTCCTGAATATAAAATTCCTGAAGGAAGCAATAGTTTAAACGAATACGACTATTTGAAACAACTTGTCTACAAAGGCTTAAAAGAACGTTACCCTGAGATAACTCCGGAAATCAAAGAGCGAGCTGATTTTGAGCTAAAAACTATCAGAGATATGGGCTTCACCGGTTATTTTCTGATCGTCCAGGATTTTGTGAAATTTGCCAAAGACAACGGCATCCCTGTAGGTCCGGGCCGAGGATCGGCAGCAGGGAGCCTGGTGGCATACTCCTTGGGCATAACAAATATAGACCCCCTCAAATATAACCTCCTCTTTGAAAGGTTTTTGAACCCTGAAAGAATATCAATGCCCGATATTGACATAGATTTCTGCGAAGAACGGCGCAGCGAAGTCATTGACTATATCAAGAAAAAATATGGAGAAAAAAGCGTCACCCATATAATCACTTTTGGGACTCTTAAAGCAAGAGCCGTAATAAGAGATGTAGGGCGTGTGCTCGGAATCCCCCTAGCAGAAGTAGACAGGATAGCTAAGATGATCCCGGAAGGGCCTGGGGTAAAGCTGGCACAAGCAATCGAAGATGTCCCAGAGTTAAAAAAAGCATCAGAGATCGACGAAGCACACAGGAAACTTTTCGAAATATCTCTTATTCTTGAAGGGATGAACCGCCACACATCAACTCATGCGGCTGGCCTGGTAATTGCCCCCGGTGAGCTTACAGACTACCTGCCTCTTCATAAGTCTTCTACAGGCGACATTACAACTCAATACGAGATGAAATGCATAGATAAAATAGGGCTGCTCAAGGTTGATTTTCTTGGACTCAGAAACCTGACCGTAATAGAAAATACCCTTCAGCTTCTGAAGAAGAAAGGTGTACATGTAGATATAAACAATCTGCCCGAAAAGGACGAAAAGACCTTTCAACTGTTTGGTGAAGGAAGAACTATCGGTGTGTTTCAATTTGAATCTGCATCAATGCGAAAATATCTTATGAAACTCAAGCCTACCTGCATTCAAGACCTTATAGCTATGAACGCCCTTCATAGACCCGGTCCGATGCAAATGATCGAGGAATTCATTAAAAGAAAACATGGAAAATCTAAAATAGAATATCTCCACCCATCCCTTGAACCGATTCTGAAGGAGACCTACGGGATAATTGTATATCAAGAACAGGTGATGCAGATAGCACACAAAATTGCCGGTTTCTCTCTTGCTAAAGCTGATCTGATGAGACGGGCAATGGGAAAGAAAGATAAAAAAACCATGAAATCTCTCATGGATAACTTCATCCAGGGAGCAGTTGATAATGGTATCGAGCCGAAAACAGCCAGAGAGATATTCAATCTGATAGAAAGATTTGCTGAATACGGATTTAACAAGAGCCATAGCACAGCATATGCTGTTCTTGCTTACGAAATAGCGTATTTGAAAGCCCATTACCCTGCTGAGTTTATGACCTCCAATATATCCAGTGAAATGGACAAAACAAATAGGGTCACAGTCCTGTCCAACGAAGCAAGACATATGGGACTTGAAATTCTCCCACCGGATGTCAACTATAGTGAGGTTAACTTCTCCACCGATGGGAAAACCATCAGGTATGGACTCCACGCTATAAAAAATGTCGGAGAAAAAGCAGCAAAAAGCATTGTGGAAGCCCGAAAGAAAGTCGGAAAGTTCAAAAGCTTTTTCCACTTTGTTTCCTGCGTGGACCTCCGCACTGTGAACCGGAAGACGCTGGAAAGTCTTGTTGCTTCTGGAGCCACGGATTCGCTGGAAGGAACAAGAGCACAAAAATATGAAGCCATTGATCTGGCCATACAATACGCACAGAAAGTTCAGGCAGAGAAAAATAATATGCAGGCAAGTCTATTCGGATTTGATGAATTTGGTAACAGTAAAATACTTTCAGAACCTCAATTACCTGATACAGAACCATGGCCTGATAGAAAAAAGTGGGCACTGGAAAAAGAGCTCCTGGGGATGTACCTCTCTGGACATCCTCTCCTGAATTACAGAGAAGAAATAGAACATTTTTCCAACTATGATTTCACCGATCCTCTGGAGGATTTCAAAGAACCCTATATAAAATTGGGAGGGTTGATATCTAACCTGAAAATCCACTATGATAGAAACAAAAAGCCCTACGCAGTTTTTAGCCTTGAAAGCATAAATGGAGCTGTGGATGTAATGGCTTTCAACCGCGTCTATAACGATCATATAAACTATATCGAAAATGATAACCCGGTTTTTATACACGGAAAGGTAAGTGTTCAGAGTGAAGGCAATGCAAAAATTATAGCGGAAAGAGTACTGCCTCTAGACAAACTAATTGATGAAGAGACAAAGAGTGTTCATCTGAGATTAAACAAGCGGGAGATCGACCGCGGTCTGGTTGAAAACTTATATAGTTATCTGACAGGCTACAGAGGAAACTGTGAATTATATCTCCATCTCAATGAACCAGGAGATGGGGAGATCGTGATTCTCTCACATAATGTAAAAGTTAGCCCTGATAGAAACATGCTGAAGCATCTGAAAGAGCTTTACGGCAGTGAAAACGTATGGGTTGAAGGATGATAGCTGTATTACAACGTGCTAGAAATGCTTATGTGGAAGTTGATGGGAAAACAGTCGGGGAAATCGACCACGGTCTTGTAATTCTCCTTGGAGTCTTCCATGATGACAAAGAAGAAGACGCAGATTTTCTGGCGAATAAAATTGCTCACTTTAGAATTTTTAACGACGAAAATGGAAAGATGAACCTATCAATCAAAGATGTAAAAGGTGCTGCACTGGTTATCTCTCAATTTACTCTTTGTGCCGACTGGCGAAAGGGTAGAAGACCCAGTTTTGTAAATGCGGCGCCACCGGAAATGGGTAAAAGGCTATATGGATACTTTATGTACAAACTCAAAGATCTCAAAATCCCCGTAGAATCCGGCATTTTTGGAGCAATGATGGATGTACACCTAACAAATTGCGGTCCAGTAACATTTGTTCTGGACAGCAAATTCAAATAAACACCTAAAGTTGAGGTTGACGTGGAAGAAGAAAAAATTCTGGAGTACTTTGAGAAACACCCTGAGAGTGTTCTCTTTCCCCTCGTAGCTGAAATAAAGTTGAACAGCGGGAACGCCCTGGAAGCAATAGAGATATGCAAAACGGGAATACAGAGATATCCTGATAAGGCAATCGGACATTATATTCTTTCCCGTGCGCTCAGAGAATCTGGCAATCTCGAAGAAGCTATTGAAGAATTAAAAAAAACAGTAACCTGTGATCCCGATTTTCTCCAAGCGTACTATGATCTCCTAGAAATTGGGGGAAACCGTCTTACAGAAGAAGAGAAAATGACCTTTAAGAACAGAATCAGCTTTTTGAATCCCCTTGAGGAAGAGATACATATTGAGAAAAGGAAAATAAAACCTGAATCTGAGCCTATAGAAAAATCTCCGGAAGAGATTTTCACTGAAGCTATCGAGCCTCAGGAATCCAAACAGGGTGGAGAAGAAAAAGAAAAAATCGGAGAGATTTTTGAGGAACCCATTGAGACAGAAGAACCCCCTTTTACTATAGTAGGTAGTGAGGAAATTCCTGAGGAAGAAGCCCACCTTGGTCCACTAGAAAAGGAGGAGAAAACAGAAATGCCAGAAGCTACAGAAGAAACTCCTACTGCAGAAACAGAAGCTGGCAGTGCTACAAAACTAAAGGATATGTTTGAGAAACTGAAAACCAAACCACTGGAAGAACTCCAAAAAGAAAGCTGGGACCTCGAATCCACAGAAGCAGAAGAAAAAGAAGAGCTCCCAACAAAACCAGAATACCCGGGGAAAGAGCTGGAAGGAGAAGCTTCTAAAGGGTCTCCTTTAGAAGCAGGGGAACCCGTGGAGAAACCCTCTGAAGAGTCCCAGGAGTTAGAGGTCCCTATACCAACTTTTACCCTTGTGGAAATACTAAAGAAACAAAAATTGTACGATCAGGCTCTTGAAGTTCTAAAAGTTTTAGAAAAAAGGCGCAAAGATCTTGAAAAGGTCAGGAAATACAGAGAAGAAATATTAAAACTCAAGTCAGAGAATAAATGACTGCTCAATCAGGGTTTATCTCAATTTGGTATGTTATCTCACAGGTTTTTTTCAGCATCGCGCTAACGGAACAGTATTTATTCTGAGACAACTCGATGGCTTTCTTAATATTGTTCTCGTTGAGATTTTCTCCCCAGAATTTGTAAACAATTTTAATTCTGGTAAAAACTCTGGGGTGTTCCTGGGCGTTTTCGGCTTCCACTTCTACCCTGAAATCATCTGCAGGGGTTCTCATCTTTTTGAGCAAACTCTCTACATCCATGGCAGTACATCCACCAAGAGCAATCAGAACCAGCTCCATTGGTTTACTTCCAGCCTCGCTACCCCCAAATTGCTTAACAGTGTCCAGGACAACCCAGTGATTTGAATCGCCCTTGCCGATGAAAGTATTCCCTTTAACTCTCTGCAAGATTGCTTTCATATTTTCCCCCTTGATTCACGTAAATACTGTTTCAGTTTCATCATAATCCTACCGACGTCAAGCCCCTTTTCTTCTATTTTGTCTCGGAGGGTCCCCCATGTAGGTTCTCCGCACACAAGACAGACAATACCCTCTTCCGAAAGAAGGCCTACAAGCTCAGGGTATCTCTCCACAAGCTCTTCTATGGTGATTTCAGGACTCAAATCCATCTTATTTTTCCCTGCCTTTGTCCTTATCTTTTGAAAAGTAAATCTTTGCAAAAAGCTCTCTATTCACTCGATCAGGAACCTTTGTATCCATAGAAAGCTTTCGATACAGAGCCACTGTCTTTTTCAGTTTATCCACATAAATCTCACAGTTTTTACACTTCTCTAAGTGTTCCTTTATAGAACTACAGGGGGGGGAATCAAGATCACTACCGAGAAAGTCACAAATATCTTTCAATAGCTTGCTGTGATGTTTACCCTTCATAGTAAAATGCCTTCTTCCTTTAAAAAGCTTTCCAGTTCGTTTTTCAGGAAGTTTCTGGCTCTCATAAGTCTGATTTTTGTATTGGAAGGAGTTATCTCCAGTATTCTGGCAGTTTCTTCCGTGGAAAGCCCATGCATATCTCGAAGAATAAAAACAGTTCTGTAAATCTCTGGAAGCTTTTCAAGAGCCTTGCTAAGTTTTTTACGAAACCTCTCTCTATCAACCTGGGTCAGTTCTATGTCCGGCCAGCTTTTCTGAGGCTCCTGATGTAATCTATCAAAATCTGGATCTTCGAGACCGTTTTCAGAAAAGTTCTTTTTCCTCTGCTTTATCTTACTTATAGCCATATTAATAGCGATGTGATATACCCAAGTAAAGAAAGAAGATTCCCCTTTGAACTGGTCAAGCTTTCTTAAAGCCATAAGAAAAGTATCCTGATACACATCCTCTGCGTCCTTCTCGTTACCAGTCATTCTCAGAGCAAGTCCGTAAATCCTGTCACCGTACATCTTAACAAGTTCAGCAAAAGCATCTCTATCACCCTGTCTCGCTCTCTGTAATATCTTATCTTCTTCAAGCCTGTTTACCATACCAGAAAGTTAGAAATTCCAGAGCTAATAGTCACCTGAATTGTTCGATAGAATAGTCTGTTAAATAACAGAGATTCGCCTAGCTGGCGATACTTTCCTTGACTTTCGATATGAAAATATGTTCCGGCACCGCTCCTTCCAATGACCAGTTCTCATTAATCACCGATTTCGGAACACCTCTGACATTATATTTGTTTCCCAGATACGGAAATTCTGTAACCTCGATCATATCAGCTTTTATGTTCGAATTCGCAATTGCCAACCTGTGAGCAATCCTGACTGCACTGGGACAATAGGGACATACTGGGGTGACAAAAACTTTTATATGCACAGGCTTGTCAATGCTCTCAATTTCTTTCATTTCCTGTTCCCCGAAACCGTGACTACCGTTCGAGACATCTACAATGTCTTCCAGAAGAGACATGAATTCATAACCACTGGGGATACCATAAAACCTGATACCATAGTCCGTCCCATCCTCTTTCACTATCGCAGTGGCTGGTATCATTTCAATTCCGTACTGCTCAACTTTATCTTTATCCAGTTGGAAATTATACACCTCAAGGGTTAACTTGTTGGACAGCTCTGCTATTTCCTCAAGCAACTGCTTTGTTTCCCTGCAGTACTGACACTCAAGCTCCTGTGTAAAATATATGAGCTTGACTCCAGAACCCATATCTTGAAGTTTATTCGCAACAAACTTCTTATCATCTTCTTTTAGAAACATACTACCTACCTCCTTTTCCTTTCAAAATTTAAAAATCATCTACTTAGATAGTTTGACAATTACCCAGGTTACAAGGGTGGGAAGTTTTTTGCAGTTACATATCTATATGAAAAGCTTTTCTTATAAAAATACCGATGAAGAAATTTATGAGAGCTATTGAAACACTTAATCCTGCCATCTCTGCGAACCTTTTGAAAAATGGCATATTCCTGGCCACTGAAACGTAAAAAGTGAAGAAAGCTATTACTATTATTCCAGCAAGAAGTACACAAACAAGAGCGGTAATTGCATTGCTAAACAAAAGGAAAGGCAATACCAAAATAATAACCGTAAAAATATATGCCATACCGGTGTAAACTGAGGCTACCACAGGGTTTTTGCCCGACCTTTCATGCTTGGTGGAAAGATACTCAGATGCAGCCATAGACATCGCAGCTGCTATTCCCGTAATCAATCCCACGACTGCAATAAGCTTTGTATTCCTCAGAGCAAGAGTTAAACCAGCCAGAACTCCGGTTAACTCCACGAGAGCATCGTTTAGTCCAAGAATTATGGAGCTAATGTATTTAAGCTTTTCCTCATCGATAAGATCAAGTAGCTTCCTCTCATGCCAGTTTTCATCTTTCAAAATTCTATCAACCTCAGTAACCTCCATTCGAATCTTTTTATAAGTCGACTGTGCAATATCTTCCCCTCTCTCCATAAACTTCAAGGTGAAGGTGAGTCCAAACGCTCTCGCTATAAACGAATAAATAAGAATTCTAAATCTGTTGGGTTTTACATCCCTCGCAGTGAGTTTCCTGAGAAAATTATAATGCGCTTGCTCGTCATTTGCTATCATTAGTAGTACTTCACGAGTCCGCTCACTTTTAACTTTTATAGCGAGATGTTTGTAAACACAATGTTCTGTTATCTCTTTCCGCTGGGCTTTCAGAAGCGCCTTAATTATTTTTTTATTAAAATTCTTTTTCTTTGCCATAAAAAACCATTAAGTAACCAGTTGCAATCCTCTGAAAATACATGGTCCTCCGAACTACAAAACGTTCTCGTCAATTCAGAATCTCATCAGCATGAATTATATCTGAGAACTGCTCATTTCTTATAACTTCGCGGTTCATTTTTGCTTTTGCAAGGGCATTTATAATATACCTGTTCGCAATGTAGATCTTATGGGGAGTTTTTTCAGCTTCTTCAAGTAACAAATATCCAACATAGAGATAGCTGTAGAGTTCAACCAACTCTTTCGCAGCAATATCCTGGAAATCAGGGTCCTTCTTTTCTTTAACGAACTCAAGACTCTCCATAAATATTTCTCTGATATTTTTCAAAATCTCGTTGTATCTATCCAGATTCCCTTTATAGCTTTTACTTGCCTTTTCCTCGAAGTAATCGCCAAGGACGTCATTTATTACCCCACCAATTGCGGCTACTACCTGCATCTGAGTTGTACCCTCGTAGATATTTGTAATACGAACATCCCTGTACAATCTCTCGATAACAAATTCCTTCATATAACCAGTTCCACCGTGCACCTGAAGCGCGTCGTAACATATTCTATTCGCAGTCTCTGTTAAAACGTACTTGGTCATTGGGGTAAGAAGATTTGCAACTTTGGTTGCCTCTTTTAACCTTCTGTTATACTCAGAAAAGTCTTTACCCTCTTTCTTAAGCTGATCTATTTTCTTTTCCAAAGCATTCTTCAAATCGACCCAATAAGAGGTGGAATAAAGAAGTGACCTGCATGCCTCGAGAGAAATCCGCATATCAATCAACATGTT
>QNCQ01000017.1 GCA_003645825.1 Fidelibacterota bacterium | reverse complement strand
TGACGGTGGTGAAGTGGATTTGGGAGTATCTTGGGGCACAGGAGAGATTGAGGCAGATCCGCTCTTTGTAGATTATACCAATAAAGACTATCATCTTCAACCGAACACTCCATGTCCTGATTGGGGGGCATATCCTCTATTAACTGGAGGTTTTAAAGGAGGTAATACGAGGCCGGAAGAATTTGAGTTGAGACAAAATTATCCGAATCCTTTTAATTCAAGCACTACAATCACCTTTGGTATTCCTGTAAGGGCTACTGTACAGATCAGTATATACAATATGTTAGGACAAATCGTTTCCTACATGGACTATAAAAACCTTAGTCCTGGTATTTATAGTTATACTTGGGATAGCAGGAGCATTGGCGGGATTGTAGCTCCATCCGGCGTCTACTTCTGTGAACTGACTTCGGGAGATAGGTTCAAGGATGTCAAAAAGATGATTTTGCTTAGATGATGGTGAAATAAAACATTTCAACTTAAATCGAATCGCTAATGTACTGCATAACTTTTCACGAAATCATGGAGAAAGGAATTGCTGGAAAATGTTTCCCATCGAGTTTTCTCGTCTTTTGAGTGATGCATTTAATAGAGTCCCACCTTGTTTCCTTGATTGATCTTTGTTATATTGATTGTTGTTTGAAAACATCTTCTGATTGTTATTTTTTTAAGTTGTTGTAATAGAAATAAATTCATAGGTCTTTAAGACCAGTTAGTGTGTGTAGTTGGTATCGTGGGCTTTGCTTTGGAAAAGAGCTAACATAGAAGGAGAAATTTTAAACATCTTTATTGTGAGGGAAAAATGGCGCCAAGATTAAATATCCTTTTTACTTTGATGACAAAACATCTATTTCGCTGTTTGTTGGTCCTATTAGTCGTAACTTTTGTTTCAAATATGAGTTTCGTATTGGCTCAAAAAAAGTATTACATTGATTCCCAAAATGGAAATGATAGCAATGATGGTCGTTCAAAAGACACCCCGTGGAAATCCCACACAATGATTTCAAAAGTTCACCTTACGCCTGGGGATACTGTTTTCTTTAAAAGAGGCTCTCAGTTTGTTGGGCCTGTAGAGATTACGGAATCTGGAACTGAGTATAGTCCTATAGTACTTACCTCATATGGGAAAGGCGAACTTCCACGTTTTACAAATCCGAATGATACAGATATGAATGGAAATTGCATAAGGATATCGGGAAGTTGGATTGTAGTAGAAGGTCTCTGTTTTCATGACACTCCGCCGACAAAGAACCCTGATAGGCTCACAAGTATATTCAAAATGGGGGCGATATGTATTTTGCCGGGAGCTAATCACAACATTATACGAAATAACGTATTCATAAGATGTACAAAAGCAATACAATCAACCGGGGAATATACTCTTATAACTAACAACTATTTGGAAGGTCCAAATCATCCAATGTGGTATGAAGAAGGAGCGAGGGGTGGATGGGGACCAATAGGAATACATTTGGGCATTGGAAACCAGGAGGTTTCATATAATGTTATAAAAAATTATTTAACTACTAAAAGCCCTTATGGGTCAGATGGAGGAGCAATAGAATTGGATGATGGGAGGTTCCATAAGGATAACTTTTACATCCATCACAATTACACTGAAGGCAATGCTGGGTTTATAGAATCCAGCTGGAAGTATGATTACAATCCATGCGTACAGGAGGTTCATAACCTAAGGGTTGCTTTTAATGTCAATGTTGATGGGCAGGACTGGTTATATATGTGGGCTCCATGTCATGACTGTTACTTTGACAATAATACAGTAATCAGGATATATGATTTCACAAGTCCGCTTAACGATGTTGCATATTTAGATTTTGGAGGTATTCACTTTCGGAACAACTTGATCATATACAGTGCTGACGATGCCTATCAAGGACCTGGAGCTAGTGGTGTCATTACGGAAAATAATTGGTACCTAAATATTAATGATTGGTCAGAAAATCACTGGGATCCATATCAGGCGGGCAGTGGAGATCCTGGCCTGGTTGATTTAGAAAATGGAGATTATCACCTAAAAAGTGATAGCCCTCTGAGAGGAAAAGGAGTAAACTTAAGCGAATATTACTCAGTTGATTATGAGGGTAACCCTCTTCCTAAAAATGGAGCATGGGATGTAGGAGCTCTTCAGTTTTCAAATCCATCTACTGGCATGATAGAGAACCTAAAATTGTATCAAAACTACCCCAACCCATTTAATCCAGGTGCAACGGTCAAGTTTACAATAATCAGCTTTGTGATTCCGGAAACTAACAATGTAACTATGACAGTTTATGATCTCATGGGACAAAAAATACGGACTTTGCTAAAAAGTAAAGTACATCCTGGAGATCATTTTGTTAGATGGGATGGAAGGGACGATGATGGTAATGCAGTTCCTTCAGGAATATATTTTTACACATTAGAATCCATGAATCGTATCGAATCAAAGAAAATGATGTTGGTACGCTAATTTTCTGTAACTTTTCAACTTAATTAAGAATGTTTCGCACAAGGAGGGGATGGTATATCGATAATTTTGAGTGAAAATGGTGATTGAGATGAAAAGGAGTCAAGCCCTTTTTGACTTAGGGAAAAGAAAATGTTAAGAGAAGATGAAGTGGGAAGATGTACCAGAAGCTCGAGGTCAGTGTGGAGAGGAGCGATTTTGAATGACAGAGAGTTTGTAAGGGGAGGCATTGCACGGAGATTGGTAGTTATATAGATGTAGCGTTATATGAGCTTTTTATAGAGAGGATAGGATGGATACAGAGACAGGAATATTTTACATGTTTGGATAGGTTAGAGGTAAAGGATGGACAAAAGATGGATAAATAAAGGTTATATCTCTTGTTCTGAGAAGCACTTTGGCATATAGGGAAATTTTCCGAAAGCCTGGCATCGGAATAGAACAAAATGAGGGTATCTTTATCTGTGCTTTCTAATTTCAACAAAACTCTATTGCATTGCCGGTGGCGATATACCTCTTGCTTTTTTGGTTAAAAATGAGATAAAATACAAAGCTTTTTAAAAGTGCCCTCGTAGTTCAACAGGATAGAACGGAGGATTCCTAATCCTCTGATCTGGGTTCGAGTCCCGGCGAGGGTACAAAAGAGTTTTTTAGAAGCTGACCATAAGGAATAAAGAACATGTTAAGACCCAGAAAGAAGTTGACCAAGCGAGAAATCAAAAAGGACCCCTTTCTTGAGAAGTTGGCAAAGCTGGAAGCATTTGTCAGGGGGCATAGTAAGGTTGTGAGTTATGTTGCTTTAGGTGTTGTTGCTGCAGTTGTGATAATTGTCCTAGTTGTAAATTCAAAACAGAGGGCAAGTCGGGAAGCGAGTGGTGAATTGGGATTGGCAGAATTAGCTATCGCTCGTAAGGACTATGACGATGCAATTGTCAGGCTGATGGGTATTGTGGACAAATATAGAGGAACTAAATCGGCTAGTATAGCTGTTTTGTTGCTTGGTCAATGTTATATGTATAAGGCTGATTATGATAATGCTTTAAGCTATTATACTATGTATATGGATAAGTATAAGAATGACAAGTTTCTTACTGCTACTGCGTACAACGGTATTGGTATTTGTAAAGAAGCACAGGGGGACTATAAAGAAGCTGCGAAGTTCTACAATCTGGCGGCTGTTGAGTCTCCATACAGGTTTCAGAAGCATGAATATCTCCTGAACTATGCGGAAATGTTGCTTGCAACTGGTGATGTGCAAGAGGCCAGGAATGTGGTTGATAATGTTCTGGAAGATAAGGTTGAATATTCGATTAAAGAGAGGGCAGAGATTTTAGTTGGTAAAATTAAAGCTTCACGTTAGAAATACATTAATGTTGATTAAAAGAAAATATATTGATAAATTTAGCCCAAAGTGGGTTTGAACCCACTTTTTTAGTTTGAAAGGAAACGAGTTTAAAAATGGTTGATGAAGAAAGAGTAAAAGAGATAATAAAGGGAGTGGTGGAATATAATCGGTGTTATTTGCTCTCTGTTGAATTCAAGTACCATAGTAGCAATAAGGTGTACATTAAAGTGATTGCTGATAGTATGACAGGGATTGATTTAAGAACTCTGACCGAAATAACTAAGATTTTAAGAGACGATGTTGAATTTAACGAGGCTGTTCAGCTGGATTACGAGCTGGAGGTTTCTTCGCCTGGCGTGAACTGGCCACTAAAAGAAAGAAGAGATTTTGTGAAGCATGTCGGTCGGGAGCTTGAGATTTATCACTTTATTGATAGCGAGAGTTCCCCTGTTTGTGGACGATTGGTAGAGGTTGGCGAGGATGGCATAGTGCTTAAAACGAAGAAAAGTGGAGAAAAACACTTTGCATATGATGAGATAGATTATGGTCGGGTAGTTTTGAAATGGTAAAAATAAGGAGGTGAGTAAAATTGATAGACAAAGAAATAATTGATCAGCTGGTTAGAGAAAAAAATATAGATAAGAATTTGTTAGCTGAGATTATCGAAAGGATTTTTCTGAACCTGATTGAGCGGAAGTACGGGGATGCGTCGAATTTTGATGTTATTGTAAACATGGATAAAGGAGAAATTGAGATATATCATCACAAGACAGTTGTAAAGGAAGTTAATGATCCTGTACATGAAGTAAGTATTGATAAGGCGAGGGAGGTGGAACCGGACTTGGAGGAAGGGGATACGTTTATTGAGATTGTAAATCCCTCTGAATTTGGGCGGAGATTGGTTAATCTTGCAAAGCAGCGGTTGATTCAGGAAATAGTGAAGGTTGAAAAGTATGTGATATTTGAAGAATATAAGAAGAAGATAGGGCAGATTGTTACCGGGGATATCAGGCAAATAAAAAGGGATGCCGTCTATATTTACATAGGTAAGGCTGAGTTAAAGCTCCCGAGGGAGGAACAAATACCCGGTGAGCGGTATAGAAGGGGGCGGGAGATCAGAGTTCTTGTTAAAGATGCCGTTATGGGTAAGTCCGGTCCTGAGATAATAGTTTCCCGGGCTGACCCACAATTTTTAATAAAGTTATTTGAGAATGAAGTTCCTGAGATTGCGGATAAGACAGTTGAGATCATTGCAGTAGCAAGGCATCC
This sequence comes from Fidelibacterota bacterium, assembly GCA_003645825.1. Classification (GTDB taxonomy): domain Bacteria; phylum Fidelibacterota; class UBA2242; order UBA2242; family B5-G15; genus B5-G15. The sequence continues at coordinate 9,405 of QNCQ01000017.1, read as the reverse complement.
GGGAGATAGAAGTAAGGTGGTTGTGAAATCGAATAATAAAAGGGTTGATGCTGTTGGTGCCTGTGTTGGAATTAAAGGTAGCAGAATTCAAGCTATAGTAAGGGAACTTAACAATGAGAAGATAGATATTATCAATTACAGTATAGAACCTGAGGTTCTGATTACCAGAGCTTTATCGCCTGCCAGACCATACGTTCTTGAGATAGATGAAGAAAAAAAGACTGCTCTTGCAGTGTTTGAGGATGATGAAATCCCTGTGGCTATTGGGAAAAATGGTCAGAACATAAGGCTTGCTTCTGAGGTTACCGGGTATACCATCGATGCGATAAAGAGAAGTGAATATGAGTTGACAACGAGTGAGATAATTTATCTTGAAGATATTGAGGGGCTTACCGAACATAACTGGAAACTATTGTATAGTGTTGGAATAGAGACGGCTGATGAACTTCTTGATACCCCTAGAGAAGAGTTATTGAAAATAAACGGGATTGGGGAGAAAACTCTTGATAAAATATTGAAAGTGGTTAATGAAGCTGTTGAGAAGAAGAAGAGAGAGCTCGAAGAGGCGAGAAAGAAAGCTGAGGAAGGAGTGGTTTCGTCTGAAGAAGCAGTTAAAGAAGGGGAGAAAGAAAAGGTTGAAGAAGAGGAGTTTGAGTATAGCGAAGAGGAGATAAAGAAATATCTTGAGGATAGTGAAGATTTAGAGCAATAAGCAAAGAGAATAAGGTGGAAATGAAAAAAAAGAGAATATATGAAATAGCAAAAGAGCTAAATATTTCACACAAAGAGATAACAGATTATCTGGATAGTATAGGCTTTTCGTATCAGTCCCATATGTCTCCTGTTGACGAGGATACGTACTTTAAAATACTTAAGAGGTTTGCTAGGGAAAAATCCCTGGTGGAAGAGCTGGAGAAAGAAAGGGAGAGACGAGAGCTTGAGAAAAGGAGAAGAGCAGAAGAAGAAGCCAGACGTCAAGCTGAGAAGGAAAGAGAAAAAATTGAAAAAGAGGTGCTGGAAAAAGCCGTCCCTATTATTGATGAAGCTATAAAGGAAGCGATAGAATATGGTGAAAATGTTAAGGATAGTCTGATAAGTGAGGTTATTGAGGCTGAGGAACGGACGGATGTTCTTATGGGAATTACGGAAGCAGGGGAAGAAAGTAAGGAGGGAGAGGAAGCTGGAGTAGAGGAAGAAGTAAGCAAGAAGCGTGCTGATGGACTTGATAAAGAGGCAGGGAAAGTACTACCGGATAGAGAGTTTGTAAAGCGAAAAAGAGAAAGGCAACGGCGTAAAGAAAAGAAAAAGATTCGGAGAGTTACACTTGCTGAGATAGAGGAGAAGCTTGGTGGGCGTGGCAAGAAGGATCTGGCGTATGAAGGTCCTAAGGGTAAGAAGAAGCGTAAGGAAGAAGAGATTGATGAGAAAAAGGTTGAGGATTCTATTCGCCGAACGATGGCTAAAATGGCTGCCAAGTCGGTGAAGAAAAAGTATAAGAGACAGGTTCAGGAAGGTGAAGTTGTTGAGGAAAAGGAAAAGCTCAAAGTAATGGAATTCACCACGGTGGAAAATCTTGCAAATCTTATGGGAGTAGATCCGAGCGATGTGATCCAGAAATGCATTGAAATGGGGCTTTTTGTTACTATAAATCAGAGGCTGGATTTTGAGTCCATTGTTCTAATTGCTGATGAGTTTGGTTATGAGGTAGAACAGGCTACTGAGTATGACGAGGAGGTGTTTAAAATCGAAGAAACCGAGGAGGATAGGGAAAAAGCTGTTCCGAGGCCACCGGTTGTTGCGGTGATGGGACATGTGGATCATGGAAAAACATCGTTGCTGGATTATATTAGACGGAGCAATGTGGTTGCGGGTGAAGCTGGAGGCATTACCCAGCATATTGGAGCGTACGAGGTTGAGCTTGATAAAGACAAGAAGATAACATTCATAGATACGCCGGGGCACGAGGCTTTTACTGAGATGAGAGCCCGTGGTGCACAGGTAACGGATATCGTTGTACTGGTTGTTGCCGCAGATGATGGTGTTATGCCTCAAACAATTGAGGCTATAAATCATGCGAAAGCTGCTAATGTTCCGATTGTTGTAGCCATAAATAAGATTGATAAGCCCAATGCGGACCCGGAGAAGGTAAAGCGTCAACTTTCAGAGCATGGAGTGTTGGTTGAGGATTGGGGGGGAAATGTTCAATGCGCTGAGATTTCTGCGAAGACGGGTCAGGGAATTGATCAATTGCTTGAACTTATTCTTTTGGAGGCGGAAATTCTGGATCTGAAAGCCAATGCGGACACGGAGGCAAGGGGCACAGTCATAGAAGCTAAACTGGATAGGCGGCATGGTCCGGTGGCAACTGTTCTGGTTCAAAAAGGGACACTGAAAGTTGGAGATCCGTTTGTTTGTGGGTCTACGTATGGCAGAGTGAGGATTCTTCTGGATGAGAGAGGAAACAAGAAACAGTTTGCCAAACCCTCCGACCCTGTTCAGGTGATTGGTTTTGATGGTTTACCTCAAGCTGCTGACATTTTCTCTGTGGTGTCGGATGAGAAGGAAGCGCGGAAAATTGCTCAGGAGAGACAGAGAATATTGCGGGAACAGCAACTGAGGAAGGTAACGGAGCTGTCGCTTGATCAAATTTCTCAGCAAATTGCAGAAGGAAACGTGAACCAGCTGCGTGTGATAATAAAAGGTGATGTCGATGGGACGGTCGAAGCGGTGGCCAGGGCGATTCAGGATCTTGGTAATAAAGAAGTAGGGGTTAATATTATCCACAAAGCAGTAGGGCAGGTATCCGAAAATGATGTTCTTCTTGCGAAGGCTTCCCAAGCAGTTATTATAACTTTTAATCTGAATACTCCTGGTAGGATAAGAGATCTTGCAAGCAGAGAAAATGTTGAAATAAGGTCTTATAATGTCATATATGAGCTGATAGATGATGTGAAGTCTGCCCTTGAAGGTATGCTGGCGCCAGAGAAAATAGAAGAATACATTGGGGAGGCTGAGGTCAGGCAGGTTTTTAAAGTTCCCAGAATTGGTTACGTTGCAGGTTGCTATGTAGTAGAAGGTAGGGCTTTGAGAACAGCGAGGGCACGTGTTAAAAGAGATGGTGAGGTGATCTTTGATGGTTTTGTTGACTCTCTAAAGAGATTTAAGGACGATGTTAGAGAGGTGCAGGAAGGGTTTGAATGTGGACTGGCTCTTGCTGGTTTTTCTGATTATAAGGAAGGTGATAGGATAGAGTTTTATGAGATTAAATCGGTTAAAAGAAAATTAGAATAAAGGGATGACTATTGGTTTTCTCAAGCTTGATATCTATCTTCCTGGGGCTAGCTCTATGAAGGATAAAAGGTCGGTGGTGAATAGCATAAAGAGTAGAGTGAGAAATAAGTATAATGTGTCGATAGCTGAGACGGAGCCTAACAACTACTGGGGTAAAGTTAGCCTTGGGATAGCGACTATTAATGATAGCTATAGTGTTGTGAGCAATACTTTGGCTGATATTGAGAAATTCATAGAGACCAATTTTTCTGTAGTGATAATGGGACGAGCAGTTGAGTATTTATGATGAAGACATATTCGAGGGCGAAAAGAGTTTCTGACGAGTTACAGAGGGTACTGAGCAATGTAATTGTTACTGACGACCCGTACAGGTTAGGGAAGGTAGTTACCATTTCGAAGGTTGAGTGTTCTCCGGATCTCAGACAGGCAAAGGTTTTTGTCAGTGTATATGATAAGAATCCAAAGGAGAGAAGGAAAGTTATCCGGAAACTTCGTGATAAATCCGGGAATATAAGATATGAGCTTGGACGGCGTATTAGACTGAAGAATACTCCTAAGTTGTTGTTTTTTGAGGACGATACGCAGGCGTATATGGAGAAAATTGAAAGGATTTTTCAGAAGATAAAGTACTCAAATGAAGAAAGTGGAACTGGAGAATAAGATTCTGAATATTTACAAACCTCCTGGACTGACATCCTATGATGTTGTTAGATTTGTTAAGCGGTTAACTGGTATAAAGAAGGTAGGGCACGGGGGTACCCTCGATCCTTTTGCTGAAGGTGTTCTTCTTGTTATGACCGGGCGTGCTACGAAGAAAATGAATGAACTATTAAAATATCCAAAGGTGTATGAAGCAATCCTTCAGCTTGGTTGTAGTACAGATACCGGAGATCCCGAGGGAAAAGTGGTAGAAGAGTGTTCTATTCCGGATATTGACGAAAGTCTTTTGAAAAATGTAGAAAATGAATTCACAGGCGAGATAATTCAGAGGCCACCAAAGTATTCTGCTAAAAAGATAGATGGAATTCCTGCATATAAGTATGTGAGGAAAGGTATCGAAGTAAATCTTGCCAGCAGAAAGGTTAATATATACAAGATTGAGCTGAGGAAACTGGGTACGGATAGAATTTTTATGCTGGTTGAGTGCTCTTCTGGAACGTATATACGCAGGCTTGGAGAAGATATCGCGAAGTGTCTTGGAACCTGTGGATATTTGGTGTTTTTGCGGAGAACCAAGATTGGACCGTACAAAGTTGAAGATGCGATTACCTTGGATGGGCTAAGGGAGAGTTATGAAAAAAACTTAATAAGTGGAGAGAGTGGGAAATGCAGGTGTTCTTTGGCTTGAACACTTTTCCGAAGTATTTTGCTGGTTCTGTAGCGGCTATAGGTGTTTTTGATGGGCTTCATAGAGCTCATATGAAGATAATAGAAAATGTGGTACAGCGGTCTATCGATTTGAAAACCTATCCTATGCTTATAACTTTTGAACCTCATCCGAAAATAATACGTGGTGAACTTTCAGACATAGGTGGGATATTAACCTCACCAAAGGAGAAAATGAGGTTGTTAAAACATTCCGGACTTGAAGCTATTTTGTTTCTTAAGTCCGATGAGGAATTACTTGACATGCCGCCGGAGAGTTTTGTTAAGAATGTGCTAATGGGGCACATCCGACTGAAAGAACTGGTAGTGGGTTTTGATTATAAGTTTGGGAAGGACAGAAGAGGCGACGTGTATGATCTGAAAAGATATTCTAAAAAGTACGGTTTTGGTCTTACTGTGGTGAATCCGATTAAAGAAGCCAATTTTATGATTAAGTCGTCCCAGATAAGAAAATATTTGTTGAGTGGGGAGGTTGAGAAGGCAAATAAACTTCTGGGTAGATATTATAGCCTTACCGGTTTTGTAGTTCATGGAGAGGGTAGAGGTCGGGAAATTGGCTATCCTACAGCCAATATAAAGCTTCCCTATAGTTATAAGCTTGTACCCAGGACGGGGACATATTTCACCAAGGTGTATTTGAGGGGTATTTATAAATATGGGCTCTGTAATATAGGTTATAGACCTACCTTCGAGGGTTCAGAGCTGTCTATTGAAGTGTATATCTTTGATCCTGAGGAGCCCGAACTGTATGGTATGGAGCTGGATTTATTTTTCATAAAAAGGCTGAGAGATGAGAAAAAATTTGACAGTGTGGGACAATTACGTGAGCAAATAGAGAAAGACAAGAGAGAGTGTTTGAAGATAATTGAAAATTTAAGGGATGAAATGGAGGTGGGAATATATGGCAGTATCTAAGGAAATGAAAAAACAACTGGTGGAAAAATTTGGGGCGAACCCAAAAGATACGGGAAGAACTGAAGTGCAAATTGCAATTCTGACGGAGCGCATCAAGCAACTAACGGAACATTTTAAGAAACACAAAAAGGATTTCGGGTCAATACGTGGACTGTATAAGCTCGTTGGAAGGAGAAGGAGGTTGTTGGAATATCTGAAGAGGAGAGATTACAGCAGGTATGAAGCCATAATTAAAGAATTAAACTTAAGAAAATAATTTTGGGGAGGGTAGATAATTGATTCGGAAAAAGATGATTTTTTCGGGAAGGGAGTTGGTACTTGAGTCTGGGAGGATGGCGAAGCAGGCTAATGGTGCGGTTGTGGTGAGATACGGTGATACAATGGTGCTAGTTACAGCAACATCAAATTTTTTGAGCAATCCCAATCAGGATTTCTTTCCTCTCCAGGTTGAGTATATGGACAAGGCTTACGCGGCGGGAAAAATACCCGGTGGATTTTACAAGAGGGAAGGAAAGCCATCGGAAAAAGAGATTTTGAGCGCTCGACTTGTTGACCGGCCGATACGCCCCTTGTTTCCGGATGGATTTTTCTGTGATACACAAGTTGTTGTGAGTGTTGTCTCCAGTGACCAAAAGAATCCAGGGGATGTTCTTGGCGTTCTCGGGGCTTCGGCTGCACTTTCTATCTCGGACATTCCCTTTTCTGGTCCTATTGCTGGGGTGAGAGTAGGAAGAGTAGACGGTCAGTTTGTGCTGAATCCTACCTTACAGGAACTGGAAGAAAGCGAAATAGATATAGTAGTTGCTGGAAGTGAAAACTCCGTTGTTATGGTAGAGGGTGAAGCCAGGGAAATTTCCGAGGAACTTTTTATTTCAGCTCTTGAATATGCACACGAAGGCATTAAGGAACTAATCAAGTTTCAGCAAGAGTTTATCTCCGAGTTTAATGTTGAGAAATACAGATTCGAGCCAAAGGTTCCATCTGAGGAATTTGTCAGAATGGTGACTGATGAGACTTTACCTCATCTGGAAGAGTGGAGACAAAAAGGAAAGATTTCGAAGAAAGCGAGAAATGATAGTGTAAACAATTTCATCGTTGAGCTGACACAGAAATTAAATGAACGTTATCCAGAAGAAGTAGGTTTTATCAGGCGAGTTGTGGATGAGATTCTTAAGGAAGATATGAGACGTCAGATAAAAGAGAATCATGTCAGACTTGATGGTCGAGGTTTTACGGAAATCAGACCAGTGGCATGTGAAGTTGGTGTATTACCTCGGGCTCATGGTTCAAGCTTGTTTACAAGAGGTGAAACTCAGAGCTTATGTTCTGTAACTCTAGGGACAAAGTTTGATGAGCAAATAGTGGACGATATTGATAGGGAACTTGCTACAAAGCGGTATATGCTTCATTATAATTTTCCGCCATTTTGTGTGGGAGAGGTAAAACCTTTTAGAGGACCTGCAAGGAGAGAGATCGGTCATGGACATCTGGCTGAGAGAGCGTTAAAGTTTCAGATACCTTCCGAGGATGTGTTTCCATATACGATAAGGATAGTTTCGGACATTCTGGAGTCGAATGGTTCTTCGTCCATGGCAACGGTGTGTGCTGGTTCTCTTGCTCTTATGGATGCGGGCGTGCCGGTTAAGAAGACAGTTGCTGGAATTGCAATGGGGCTTATAAAGGAAGATGATGAGTTTTTTATTCTTTCTGACATTATAGGTGCGGAAGATCATTTTGGAGATATGGATTTTAAAGTTGCCGGTACAAAGGATGGGATAACGGCTATACAGATGGATCTGAAGATTGAAGGTATTTCCCTGGATGTGTTGCGCAAAGCTTTGCATCAGGCGAAAGAAGGGAGACTTCAGATAATAGATATAATGGAGCAGACAATTAATGCTCCCAGGAAAAGCATATCTCCGTTTGCTCCCAAGATAACGACGATGAAAATTGATGTCGCTTCCATTGGAGAAGCAATTGGTCCTGGAGGTAAGAATGTAAAACACATTTTTGCTGTGACTGGGGCGACTATAGAGATAACAGATGATGGGACAGCTTTTATCAGCGGTCCTACTCAAGAAGCTATAGAGCAAGCAAAGAAGATGTTGTCTGAGCTGGTTATAAAACCTGTTGAAGGACAAGTTTATCAGGGAGTGGTCAAAAGGCTAGAAAAGTATGGAGCTTTTGTTGAGTTTTTACCCGGTAAAGAGGGACTGCTTCATATTTCAGAGATAGACTACAAAAGGATTCCTGATATAAGATCTGTATTGAAGATTGGTGACGTTATTGAAGTGAAACTTAAAAGAATAAATGGAGTTGGGAGGTACGAACTATCGCGTAAAGATTTGTTGACCCCTCCTGAAGGTATGGATAGAAGAAGTGAGAGAAGACTAGAGAGCAACTCCCATCGCAACAGGGATTTTCACGGCAGAAATCAACATAGGAAGAGGTTTTAGCTTTACACTTTATGGTATATGTTGAAAAATTCAAGCTTGATACGCTGGATAACGGTATTCGGGTTGTAACTGAAGAGGTAGATTTTGTAAAATCCGTTGCAGTAGGTGTGTGGATACGGGCGGGTTCCATTGATGAAAACAAGGAGATTAATGGGGTAGCGCATTTAATAGAACATTTGCTTTTTAAAGGTACCAAAAAGAGGAGTTCTTTTCAGATAGCTTATGATATAGAATCGATTGGGGGTGGTATAAATGCCTTCACCAGCAAGGATAATACATGTTATTATGTGAGAATTATCAGCGATCACATAGAAAGAGCTTTTGAGGTTTTGTCTGACCTTGTTTGCAATTATGATATCAACGGCAGAAAGTTAAAGAGCGAGAAAAACATAGTTTATGAGGAGATAAAAGAATCGGAAGACGATCCCTTTGAACTCGTAAATGACCTCTTTCAAAGCTGTCTTTTTCCTGAGCATCCGTATGGAATGCCTGTTCAGGGGACACTTGAAAGTGTCAAAAACATTGATCTCCAAGATATTTTTAGGTTTCTTGAAGCGAATTACTCATCAGATAGAGTGATAATTTCTGTAGCAGGGAACCTTGAGCATGATAGAATTGTTGATATTTCTCAAAAATATTTTGGGAAGCTGGGGAAAAGTGATTATAAGAGACAAATTGAACCAGTTGTTTTCCCGAAGGAGAAACGGTTCGTATTTAGAAAGGATATCGCTCAGACTCACGTAATAATCGGGCGACGTACATTTCCAATAAATGACGAGAGACGGTATGTCTTAAACCTTTTGAACGTTATTTTGAGTGGGGGTATGAGCTCAAGGTTGTTCCAGAATATCCGGGAGAAGTTTGGTTATGTGTATTCCATCAATTCCTTTGTGGACTTCTTTGATACCCAGGGGATTTTTGGTATTTATGCAGGGGTAAACAGCTCGAAAATGGAGCGAGTTATAGAACTTATCTACTCTGAGCTCAGGAAAGTGGCTAAAGGAGAAATCAAAGAGAGTGAAATTGCAAAAGCGAAAGAGCAGCTCAAAGGATCCATTGTCATTTCGATGGAGAACATGTCCACAAGGATGAATCGACTTGCAAAAATGCTTATTTACGAAGGGAAGCTATATTCTATTGATGAGATTTTGAAAAAAGTGAGCAAAGTTACTAAGGATTCCGTAATCGAGCTTGCGAAATTTTTATATAACGAAGGAATGTTTGTAGAAACTATTTTAACTAATTGAGATTTTTCTTTCAGAAAAGACTCACCCACTTTTCCATCACTTTACAAAGTTAGAAAGTACCTAAATAACTGAATTTTGTCTGATTCAGGGACATGGTATACACTTTGGGT